>JAGVIF010000343.1 GCA_020056205.1 Lentisphaeria bacterium
AGTGGGTCGTATGAATATCCAATATCCAACACGGAATATCCAATAACGAAGGAAAGAAAATTTGACTTGCAGGAACGTTTCGTCGGCTATGCCGTGGAGGGTCGTCCTTGCGACGACCGCGAAAAAAATGACCGGCCACGGCGAGCGTGGCCCTCCACGCCTACGGCGTAAAAATGGAGGGTCGCGCCGGCCGCGACCGAAATCAGGAGTTTTGCAATTACCTCGACCGTCCAAATAAAAACATGGTCAGGCTTCCTTCGACAGGCTCAGGACAAGAAAAGCGCTGAATCGAAGGCTGATTTTATTCATAAACTGAAAATCGCTCTGAAGGAATTGTCTGTATGCATAGTTTGAAAATAGCTTGTCTGGGAGGCGGAGGCCTTTATTTTAAACAAGCCCTGCTGGATTTAGTCCTAGAAAAAAAACTCAGCGGCTCCGAAATTGTCCTCTATGATCTCAATAAATGGAAGGCGGAGCGTATGGCGAAGCTCGGGCATAGATTGATCGAAGGAGCCGGAGCTAAAATGACTGTTTGCGCCGCGGCCAAGCTGTCGGATGCTCTTAAAGGAGCTTCATTCGTCGTATCGGCTATTGGCGGCAGCGGCGCCGAAATAACCAGAAATGTATATGATTCATATTATCATAATGCCGATATGCATATATCCGCGAAGTACGGCATTCATCAAGTCATCGGAGACACATGCGGCCCGTCCGGCATGATGATGGGATTGCGTTCGATTCCGGCGTATATGAAGATTTGCCGCGAAATGGAAAAGCTCTGTCCGGGCGCCATTCTGTTCAATCACTCGAATCCGATGGCCTGCATCATGCGCGCCATCCACAAATACAGTCCAATAAATGCCATCGGCCTCTGTCATGGCGTAAATGAAGGAATTCTTTTCGCCGCGCAGGCGCTCGGCGTCAATCCATTGGATCTGCAGTGTGTCTGGATCGGGACAAATCATTATTATTGGTTCACCCGCGTCCTGCATAATGGAAAGGATGTCATGCCGGAACTTATGCGCGCAACGCGGAAAAAAGACGGCAACCCCGATCATGCCTTGACCGCCGCCCTGTCAAACGCCTATGGCTATCGCCTGGTGTATTCAGATGACGGACATACAATAGAATTTTATCCTTTTGCAAGTCAGGCGGGTAGCCAGGATGGACTGCCTTATAACCTTGCCGAATCCGCCAGAAAACATGGCTACAATTCCACGGCTCCGATGCCGTCTCTCGAAAAGCTTTCTGATGACGCAGTTGATAACTTTATGAAAAAATACCAGGCTCTTTTGGACAAAGTCGAACTGCCGCGTAAAAAAACTCATTCCATTATGGATGAAAATCTTGCGCGAGCCATCGTGTCCATTGCGGGGGGACAGCGCGAGCTTATAATTGCGAATATCGCAAACAATTCCGCAATACCCAATTTGCCCCGACATGCTGAAGTTGAGGTGGAAGCTGTTACAGACTATCTCGGTGTCCGCCCGCTTTACATGGGCGATGCCCCGATGGCGCTGAAAGGCATCCTTGAAAAACGTTTCGTCTGGCAGGAGCTTGTCGCAGACGCTGCGGTGAAAGGAGACAGAAAATCGGTTTTGCAGGCGCTTTTGATTGATGAAATGGCGATTCTCCCGGACAATGCCGAAAAAATGCTTGACGAACTCCTCGACGCCTCAAAACCACTCTTGCCCGAATTTTTCAAATAACAGCCTGACGGTAATGAAAATTGCGCCCTGCACGAAAGTTTTAAGCGATTCTGAAATTGAACGACTCCATAAGGCAATGCTCCATATACTTGGCAATGTCGGGGTCAGAATAGAAAATGAAAAAATATTGTCGCGGATAGCGGATGACGGCGGCTGCAAAATTGACATTCCCTTGATGACGGTTTTCTTTTCGGAAGAATATGTCGAACGCTTTATCGCCGAATCGGAGCATATAGACTGGGGAAAAATTGAACCGCACGTTGAAAGCGGCGCAGGTATATTCGAGGGTTTCTACCTGGAACCCGAAACGGATAATTTTGCGCCCTGGACAGAAAAGAGAGTCGCCGATTATGCGAAACTCGCACACTATCTGCCAAATATTGACCGCGCGTCAATGCTCGGCTGTCCTGTCGAAGGTATCAATCGTTCCGTCATTCCTCTGGAGCAGCGCCGGATTTCCTGGAAATACGGGTTATATCCGGGGGGCTCTCTCTGGGATATCCGCCTTTGCCCCTACATACTCGAAATGTGCCAGATCATGGCTGAAGAAAAAGGCGGTAACGCCCGTGATTATTTCACCGGCATGGTCTTTTACTCCAACACTTTAAAACTGCCTGCAGCTGAAGCCGAACAGTTTTTATTTTTTGCTGAAAGAGGATATTTCGTCAGCATTCCAAGCATGACTTCCGCCGGCGGATCTGCGCCAGTAACTTTGGCCGGCGCTGTAGCGGTTCATCTCGCGGAAGTTATTACCGCAAATATTATTAATCGTGTATTTTATGGCGGAAAAAAGCTCGAAATTTCATCTACTATCGCTCCGTATGATATGCAATCGCTGATCTATGCCTACGGGCGCCCGGAACGCCAAATCTGCAATATGATGATGGCTGATCTCGCGCGTTTCTATCAATGCCCGTGTAGCGGACATGGCGGACATGCCGACGCGAAACGGCCGGGTCCCGAAGCCGCGGCCCAACGAATGCTCACAAGCATTCCAACTTTGATGAGTTGCGGCAATATACATGTCTGCGCCGGACTTCTTTCGTCCGACGAAATTTGTTCGCCTATACAAATGATTTTGGACGATGAAATCATTGCTTCCCTCCGAAGATTCGCGAAAGGCTGCGAAATCAATGATGAGACAATTGCGTTGGATGTGATCAAAGAAGTTGGCCCTGGTAATTCTTTCATCGCCCATATTCACACGGCCGAACATTTCCGGACGGAACTCTGGATGCCTTCCATCTGGACACGGCAAATGTTCAGC
>JAGVIF010000467.1 GCA_020056205.1 Lentisphaeria bacterium
AAGGCATTTTGCTTTTGCAAATACGCTTTCTTGTGTTGTAACCTATTAGCCTACAGTCTAAAACGCTTCAGCCTCCCCGTCAGCTATGGGACGGGTGTGCTTACAATCAACACAAAAATAGGAGAATATTAAATGTCTACTCGACAATCGAAAATTAAAATGATCGCCTGTCTTTTAACGCTCGTTTGCGGCGCATTCTCTGCGCTCTCCGAATTCAGCCCCGTCCCTCTAAACGGTCTTGTGAACCGCGACCTTCTTGATAATACGCCGGAAGGCGACAAAAAAGGCGGATGGACGGATCAGGGACGCGACAACAGCCTTGACAAATTTCCAAGAGGCAAAATCGAGTTGAAAGGCATCCCCTTCCAGATTCCGGAAAAAGGAAACGCCGCTATAATGTTCAAAGGAAAAAAAATGGGAGAATCTGTCAACGACCTGCCTAAGAGTGTTGTAGTGAAAGTTCCGCAAAACGCGAAAGGAAGCAATCTTTACGTCCTCGCTGCCACGGTGTGGGGGTTTTCGAGCGGCGGCGAGGTTGCCGGCATCGAGATAAAATATGCGGACGGCTTGACCGACTCGCACAGAATGGTTTCCGAAACACATGTATCCAACTGGTGGAATCCTCACGAACTTAGGAAATCAGTCGTTGCGTGGGAAGGCTTCAATGGGCAAAAAACCAAAGTTGGAGTCTACCTTATTCCTTACACGTCAAAGAGATCCGTCACATCAAACATAAGCGAAATAAAGATAAGCGCAAATGATCAGGACGACGGCTCTCTCGTCATCCTCGGTATCACCATAGGCGGCAAGAAAGCGGATGATATTCTTCCTCCGCCATTAGCCTGGAAAGATTGGGAAGACAACGGGACTGAAGGCTGGTTCCCGCTCCCCCTCAAATACGACAACGGCTCGCAGCCCGCCCCATGGGAGGACGCATTTGAGTTCTTAAAGAAACCGGCCGGAAGCCTCGGATGGACAATAGCCGCAGGCGATAATCTTGAATTTGAAAAGGCCCCGGGCCAGGCTGTCAGATTTAAAGGCGTAACCGCCACAGACCACGGATTCTATCCCTTCGCGGCTGACGCCGAAAAATGCGCGAAAATACTAAAAAAATATGGTTTCAATCAGATCAGATACCATTCGCTTTTTGATGTTCTGTTGGAGGAAAAAAACGGTTTTATTCTCCCCAAACTCAACGAAGCGAGAATGAAAAAATTTGACAAATATTTCGCGGCATTGAAGGAGAACGGAATTTATGTCAAGATGTCAGGAAATTTCACTGCAAGATGGGCGCAGGAGACAGGCGTTGAGGCATATGATAAAATACCGACATTGAACAACACGCAGTATTTCTTTGACGAAAAGCACCAGGAACTTTATCTGAAGGCGTTGAAGCTTTTTCTTGAACACGTCAACCCATACACAAACATGAGATATGCCGACGACCCCGCGTTCAATATGTTCAAGGTCGTCAATGAATCAAGCCTTTTCTTCAATCAGACAAACTCGCTTCCCGGTTATTACGCGCTGAAATTCCAGGATAAATACAATCAGTGGCTGAAGAAAAAATACGGGAACGACATCAAGCTTGTTGATGTTTGGCGCGTCGAGGGCGAAAGCCCGCCTCTCGTTCAGATGGAAACCCTTGACAAAGGAACTGTCGCGCCCCTCTCAAATTATGATCTTTCAAGCTGCAAGGCATCCCAGAAAAAACGCGTAATTGATCAAACAAAATTTTACTACGAAATGGAAGAAAATTGGTTCTCCAAAGTTCGTAAGACAATAAGGGACACCGGCAGTAAAATGCTTGTCCAGGGCTCGTCGTGGGGAGGGCCCGGCCACCTCCAGGAAATTCAGTCCGCAGTAAACGCGAATTTCGATTTCACCGGAAAACATACCTACTGGCTGCATCCTATCGGCGGATGGAGCCCGGAAGTCGGTCTCTTCCCCAACATGCCGGCGGTAAAATATCCTGCGGAAACCTTCCTCCAGTGCGCATTCCAGCATATCGCCGGAAAGCCGTTCGGAATTACGGAGTGGAATTTTTGCTTCCCTAACGACTACACGGTTGACGCGGCTCCCATTATGGCGGCCTACGGCGCGCTCCAGAATGTCAGCGCAAATCACAGGTTCAACATAAGCCAGCCCGAAATCGGAGCATCCAAAAGAAATTTCTTTGGAATATTCGATTCGCCAGCAGGAATCGCAGTCGAGCCGCTCGCGTATTTTATGTATGTCAGGGGAGATGTGAAGACGGCTCCGGTCATCTACCAGGACTGCCTGATGCCGGAAGATCTTTTTGACCCCGAACGCAATAAGAAAATTAAACAAACCGACTCCAGAAGCAGATTTTTTATGGCCTTCGACGATCAAAAAGTTCCCAACGAGGCGCTGCTCGTCGGCGGGGTGAGAATCTCTCTCGACAAAGCTAAATATCCCCCCGCCTGGAACGGGGCGCTGTTCACAAAAGCTATAGACAAAAAAAACAAAACCATCACAAGCGTTACCGACGAGCTGGTCTGGAATTATGACACAGGATATATTCTTGTAAGAACCCCGAAAACAAGGGCTTTTATCGGATTCGCGGATGGAAGCAATCACGCAAATGGACCACTTGATATGAAAATCAGCAAGTCGTATTCGGTTGTCGGCTTCTCAAGCCTGGATAACAAGCCTCTCAACGAGTCCTCAAACATCCTCGTGACTGTCGCAGGAAGAGACAGAAATTCCGGGCAGACACTCATGTACCTCGTGCAGGGCGACAAAAAAGTGGAAGAATACGGCAGTTTCCGAATGGGAAGCGTAGGCGGCGCTCCGATTATCTTCGAGCCTGTCGAATTGGATTTTTCTCTCAAAACTTCACAAAACGGCGACTGGAAGCTTATCCCGCTCGACCTCGCC
>JAGVIF010000132.1 GCA_020056205.1 Lentisphaeria bacterium
CTCGACATACCGCTTTGGGTATGCCTCCGGTTTTGTGGCTCGTCTGAATTTCACAATCTCCTTCATCGGCGCTGGTTTTGACTTTTGCAACTGGCTCATGAACTTAGTTTAAGTTCGGCTGATTGAACCGCAAAACTTAGGTTGAATCCATGAACGTGGGACTATACATCTTCTCCACAAAAAATCAAGGACAAGTAAATATTCACCGAAAGGACCTGTCTGCGTGCCTGCCTGAGCGGGTACACTCGCAGGCAGGCGCACAGGCAGGCAGAGTTCGGTGAATATTTACGCGGGTTGCGGCAACAATGGTTGAATCCGCCACGGATTCAGGTATCAGAATTCGTCGAGGAGAAGTCCATCTCTGAGTTTTGGTTCAAACCATGTTGATTTTGGGGGCATTATTCCATCGGTGTCTGAAACGTTCATTATTTCTCTGACTGAAACAGGGAACATTGAGAAAGCGGTTGCGGCTTCTTCTTTTTTCACAGCGTTTTCAAGGTATTTTGTTCCTCTTATTCCTCCGACGAAATCTATTCTTTTGTCGGTTCGGGGATCTTGTATTCCGAAAAACGGACTGAGTATTCTATCCTGAAGTATCGCGACATCAATATTTTCCTGCGGGGATTTTGTTTTTTCCCTGCATTTGGCGATGGAAAACAGCAGCCATTTATTTTTAATGAAGACGGCTATTTGTCCATTTTTAGACGGGGATGATACTCCTTCGCATATATATTCAAATTCTTTTTTCATAAAGTCAACGAATTCTTGCTCATTCTTTCCATTGAAATTTTTAAGGAGCCTATTATATGGGAGGATTTTCATTTGCGAGGCCGGAAACGCGGCAGCGAGAAAATAATTGGACCCGGCCTTTTCATCGCTTGCGTTAATTTGCTTTGCCGCCCTTGCCGCTGAAGCCGCCCTGTGGTGTCCGTCCGCTACGTAAAATGCGGGGATTTTGCTGAAAAGTTTTTCTATCCGTCCGTCATTTAAACGCCAAAGAGTGTTGACCACTCCGTTTTCGGCGGTAAAATCTATAAATGGTTTGTTTTCAGAAACTGTTTTGGCTACGATGGCGTCTATTTGGGGATCATCGTTGTATGTAAAAAGAACAGGGCCAGAATGCGAACGGATTTTTAATATGTGCCTTGTGCGGTCATCTTCTTTATCTTTGCGGGTTTTCTCGTGTTTTTTAATTTTATTATTTTCATAATCTTTGATTGAAGCAAGGGCGGCTATTCCGAACTGGACATGTTCCCCCATTTTCAATTTATATATAAAAAAATTGGGGGCATTGTCCCGCGTGTATGGAACGCTGTCCTTTATTTTTTGGAAATTTTCGAGCGCTTTTTCATATATTTTATCGGAGTATATGTCGGACCCTTTCGGAAAGTCAACTTCCGCTCTTGAAATATGAACAAAAGAATTGGGATTTTCTTTGCCGATGTTCACGCATTCCTCAAAAGAAAGAACGTCGTATGGAGGAGCGGAGGCCTTTTCCGGATTTTTTGACGGTATCAGCGCTTTAAACGGAATAAATTCCGGCATTGTTTTTCCTTTGAAACTCCCGTTGGAGTTCACAGCTTCTGCCTGTGCGTGCCCGCACGCAGGCAGGTTAGCGTGTCTCTTTCTTGGCAGTTTCTTATTGATAAAACTGCGAAATTCGCAGTAGGTCGCTTCTTTGAAACTGTCGTTGTTTAATTAACTCACAATATTTTTGGCTACTATTGAAAAAATGTCTTGTATATTGATTGTTTCAAGATTATCCATATTCAGATTAATTCCCATGAATGGAACCGGATTCGAGGTATGAGTTCTCACGGCCATATTCTCCGAGTTTCCGTGGTCGCTGGTAAGAATGAGCGATGTGCTGTTCCCGAGTGATTTTGTTATTTCAACGACAAAGCGCCCGAGGTTTGAAATTGAATTCTTAAGGGCGTTCATATCCATTTTGTGTCCGGCTCTGTCGGTTAAAAAATATTCAAACAGAGTAAAATCGTGTTCGCGGGCCACTGAAAGGAGGTTTTCGGCCGCTTTTTCGGGGCTTATTTTTTTAATAAAAGGGGATGCTGTCTGAGCGGTCTCGGATGTTATATCGTGATATACAGCTTTATTTGCCAGAATATTTTCAATATTTCTCACCCATCCTATCGCCGATTCCGTCATAACCGTGGTAACGGATCTGAAATTCATATTCTTAAGTTCTTCGAGGGTATATCTGATGTATGCATTTGCGAAAGATACCCTTAATCCGTTTTCAATAAGGAACTTAAATATATTGTTTCCAATTATTATCTCCCTCAGTTTCAAGCTTGGGAAGCCTTGGAGATGCATTCCAAGCTGTTTTGCCGAATTAACGCCGGTAAAGAGGCTGGTTTGGCCTGTCGCGCTTTGGGGAATCCCTTGAATTTCCATATCGGTTGACACCGGGATGGAATTTTTGGACAATAGGGTTGAGAATTCCTTATGAAATTCTGAAAAGAATGATTTCGTCCAGCCTGTCGGTGGAATTCCAAGTCCGTCCACCATTATAAAGATAGTCCTTTTACTCATTTATTTCTGACAGGCATCATTATGTAGAGAAATCCTTCATCTCCTATTATAGATACCGGACTGAATCCATCGTTCATTTGGAAAGAAAAATTATCCACACACATTACTTTCAATGGGTCTGATAAAAAAAGCGGATTTAAAAACACTGAAAATTCTTGCCCGGAATATTTTATTGGAAGAGTTTCTTTCCCTTCTCCTATGTCGTTGGTATTGGCGGTAATAATGAGTTTATCCGGCGAAAAAATCAATTTGACATACGGATTGCTTTCGGATGTCACATTTATCATTCTTTTAAGGCATGAGTGAAAGACTTCTTTTCCGAGTTCAATTTTTTTACTGAAAGATGTCGGGATGACCTGTCTGTAGTTCGGGAAATTTCCTTCAATAAGTTTTGAAGTCAGAACAGTATTTCCCATTCTGAAAAGGATTTGTTTTTCACCTATTTCTATATCAACATTACCCTCTTTGGGGATTACTCTATGAATTTCGTTGGCCACTCTTGAGTGAAGAATTATATCACCTTCGCTTCCCTCAAACTTATCAATAGGTTTTTCTATTAGAGACAGTCTTTTTCCGTCCGTGGCAACTGTGGTGAGCATATTTGCTTTGACGCTTATAAATATGCCGTTCAACACTTTTCTTGAATCATCCGTGCTTACCGCATATAATATCAGGTTAAAATATCTGAATAAATCAATCTGTGGAATAGTTATTTTCCTGATGAAAGGGAATGTGTTTGGAATTGGAAAATCATCCGGGCTTATTCCGTGGAGCTTGTATGAAGACTCAGCGGAATCTATTTGAAGGCTATGCGACTCATTGCTCTCAAGGGTTATATTACCGCCCTGAAAATCTTTTATAAACTGAAGAAATCTTTTCGCCGGAACCGTGGTAGAACCTTTTTTTTCGACAATGGCTTCTATTTGTGTGGAAATTCTTATATCGAGATCAGTGGTTTCCATGTGAAGGACATCATTGTCAGCCTTAATCAGCACATTATTTAAAATTGGAAGGGTAGTTCTTGATCCGATAATACTTGTCAGCTTTTGAAGGGCGTCTGTTATTTTTTCTCTTTGAACCGTCAGTTTCATAATCTAATACCTCCGATTGAAATAATAGTTTAATGAGCCAGTTGCAAAAGTCATAAACCGCGCCGTTGCAGATGCCATCGGAGGGCTCGCAAGTATTTTTGGCAGGGGCAATACCCACAGCGGTCTTGC
>JAGVIF010000510.1 GCA_020056205.1 Lentisphaeria bacterium
GAACGGTGAACGATGAACGCTGAACGGTGAACCCTTTCTTTATTCTTTACTTTCGCTCTCTCGATTGATTGCGCCGGGGATTGTTTTTGTCGGAGATGAATTTATGGACGGCTTCCGCCATATTTTTGCCTGAAGCTATTGCGCGGACAACGAGAGACGCGCCTGATACGGCGTCGCCTGCCGCAAAGACTCCTTTTGCGGAAGTCATCATATTGCTGTCAACGGCGATACAGTCTTTGTCCGTGAGTTTTATTTGCGATTCCGAGATTATCGCGTCGTTTATCACGCCTGTGAAGCCCATGGATATGAATGCCGCGTCGGCTTTGATTATGAATTCGCTGTTTGGGATTTCTTTCATCTTTGTCGGTCTTCCGAGCGGGTCGGATTCCCATTCGACCTTAACGGCTCTGACTTGTTTCAATTTTCCTTTTTCGCCCTCGAAGGACTTGGTCATAATATTCCAAAGTCTTTCACATCCTTCCTGGTGACTGCTTGACGTTCTGAGGAGATATGGCCACATTGGCCACGGTGTGGATTCGGATATTTGTTCCGGCGGTTTCGGCATAATTTCGATCTGTGTTACGGAAGACGCCCCCTGCCGGATGCTTGTTCCAACGCAGTCGGAGCCTGTGTCGCCGCCGCCGATTACGAGGACATGTTTTCCTTTTACCGTGATATCGCCGCCGTCAGGCGTTTCATCTGAGACTTTTTTATTTTGTTTTACAAGAAAGTCCATGGCGAAATATACGCCGTCGAGTTCTCTGCCCTGTATATTGAGGTCTCTTGGTTTTCGGGCGCCGCAGGCGATGCAGACGGCGTCAAAGCGGGATCTGAGATATTTGAGGGAGATATCCGCGCCTATTTTTACACCGTTTTCAAATCTGACGCCTTCGTCTTCCATCAGTTTGGTTCTGCGGTCTATGATTTTTTTTTCGAGTTTGAAATCGGGGATTCCGTACCTGAGTATTCCTCCGGCGTTTTTATCCTGCTCGAATACGCATACTTCGTATCCGAGGCGGTTGAGGTCGTCGGCGGCGGTCAATCCGGCCGGACCTGCGCCTACTACGGCGATTTTACGGCCGGTTCTTTTTTTTGGCGGTTTGGGCCTGATATATCCTTCCGCGTATCCTTTCTCGATGATGTTCACTTCTATTTCGCGTATTGCCACCGGGGAGGCGCTGAGTCCGGCGGTGCATGACGCCTCGCAGAGGGCAGGGCATATTCTTCCCGTGAATTCCGGGAAATTATTTTTTAGATAGAGCAGGTCAATGGCTTTTTTCCAATGCCCTCTGTAGACGAGATCGTTCCATTCCGGAATGAGATTGTCAAGGGGGCATCCGCATCCGTGGCAGAACGGCACGCCGCAGTCCATGCAGCGCGCGGCCTGTTGTTTGATTTCATCGTCGGTCATGCGTATTTCGACCTCTTTGAAATCTTTTATGCGCTCCCCGACCGGCCTGTATTCGGCGTCCTTTCTTTTTATATTCAGAAAACCTTTAATTTCGCTCATTTTTTCTCTCCGTTAATCATGAGTAGCCGCGCGTTTTATTTCAGCGTCCTCTTTCATCATTTGTCCGAGAATTTTCTTGTATTCGATTGGGAATACTTTCACAAAAAGCGGAACAGAGTTCTCCCAGTTTTTGAGGATTGATTCGGCCTTTTCGCTGTCGGTATATTTCCAATGCGCCTCAATGATAGAGCGCAATTCGGCGATGTCTTCAGGCGCCTGCAGCAGGTCAAGGTCGAGCATATCGAGGTTGCAAAATTCGTCAAAATTATTGTTTTCGTCGAGGATATATGCTATTCCTCCGCTCATTCCGGCTCCGAAGTTGACTCCAACGCTTCCGAGGACGACCACCCTTCCTCCTGTCATGTATTCACAGCAGTGGTCGCCTGCGCCTTCGATGACGGCGTTAGCTCCGCTGTTTCGGACTGCGAAGCGCTCTCCGACTTGTCCGCGGATATAGACTTCCCCTGAGGTTGCGCCGTATAAAAGGGCATTGCCCGCGATAGTATTAAGAGACGGATTGAATTTTATATTTTTCGGCGGTTTGACTATGATTTTTCCGCCTGAAAGGCCTTTTCCGAGATAGTCGTTTGCCTCTCCTATGAGGGTGAAGGCGACTCCTTTTGAGAGGAAAGCGCCAAAGCTTTGTCCTGCACTTCCTTTGAATTCAAAGTTTATCGTATCTTCCGGCAGTCCTTTTCCGCCGTATTTCAGGGCTATTCTATGGGATAGAGTGGCGCCGACACTCCTTTCCGTGTTGTTAATATCGAAAGAGGATTTGAGAGGGGTTCCGCTCTCGATGGCTGTTTTCGCCTTTTCTATCAGGACATTGTCTTTGGCTTTTTCGAGACCGTGGTTCTGTTTTCTTGTATTTCGAACGGGATGGTTTTCATTTTGGCTTTTCGCGAAGACAGCGGAAAAGTCAAGTTTTTTGGACTTCCAGAAATCTATCGCCTCGTTTTTGCAAAGCAGGTCGCTTCGTCCGATTATGTCATCGAGTTTTCTAAAGCCGAGCATTGCAAGCATTTCGCGAATTTCGCGGGCTATCATCATAAAAAAGTTCACAAGATGCTCCGGTTTTCCAGTATAGAACCTGCGCAGTTCGGGGTCTTGCGTAGCCACGCCGACCGGACACGAGTTCTTGTGGCATTTTCTCATCATTACGCACCCGCAGACGACCAACGGAGCGGTTGCGAAGCCGAATTCTTCGGCTCCGAGCATAGCCGCGATAATGACATCTCTGCCGGTTTTCATTTGCCCGTCCACCTGCAGCCGTATTCTGTCTCTGAGATGGTTCATGACGAGGGTCTGTTGTGTTTCGGCGAGTCCGAGTTCCCATGGGAGTCCGGCATGTTTTATTGATGAGAGAGGAGAGGCGCCCGTTCCTCCGTCGTGTCCGCTTATGAGAACCATGTCGGCCTTTGCTTTTGACACGCCGGCGGCGATGGTTCCGACGCCGACTTCCGAGACGAGTTTTACCGACACTCTCGCCTCGGGATTCGCGCTCTTGAGGTCGTATATGAGTTGAGACAAATCCTCGATGGAATATATGTCGTGGTGAGGGGGCGGAGATATGAGTGTTACGCCGGGCGTGGAATGGCGGATTCTTGCTATAATTTTATCAACTTTGTGTCCGGGAAGCTGTCCTCCCTCTCCCGGCTTCGCGCCCTGCGCCATTTTGATCTGGAGTTCTTTCGCGTTTGAAAGATATTCTATTGTTACTCCGAATCTTCCGCTTGCCACCTGTTTTATCGCGCTGGAAATGCTGTCTCCGTTCGGAAGAGGGATGTTTCTGGACGGGTCTTCTCCGCCTTCTCCGCTGTTGCTCATTCCTCCTATTCTATTCATAGCTATAGCCATAGTTTCGTGGGCTTCCTTGCTTATCGAGCCGAACGACATCGCGCCGGTTACGAAACGTTTCACTATATCTGTTTCAGGCTCAACATCTTCGAGCGGAGTCGGCGATGTATTTTTAAATTTGAAGAGCCCTCTCAGCGTGCACAGATTTTTGGACTGGTCGTTGATGAGGCCGGCATATTCCTTGTAGAGTTCGTAATTGTTCGTCCGCGTCGCCTGTTGCAATTTTGATATTGTGTCAGGAGTCCAGAGATGTTTTTCCTCTCCTTTTCTGAAATAATATTGTCCGCCTGAATCAAGCTGCGCCGCGCTTGCGGATTCTTCATCAATGTCAAGACGCTTGCGATATCTCTCCAATGCTTCGGCGGCTACTTCCTCCATTCCTATTCCGGCTATTCTTGACGCCGTGCCGGTGAAATATTCATCCACAAAGTCTTTTGCCAGCCCGAGCGCTTCGAATATCTGGGCGCCGCGATAACTTCTCAATGTGGAAATTCCCATTTTTGACATGACCTTCAGGATGCCTTTGCAGACGGCTTTCACATAGTTTTCCACCGCTTTCACGACGGGTATTTTCACTTCAAGATATTCGGAATTTGCGAGATTCGCAACTGTTTCGAGAGCCAGATACGGGTTGACAGCCGTTACGCCGTATCCGAGCAGGAGAACATAATGCATGACCTCCCTTGCCTCGCCGGTTTCAACAATAAGGCTTGCGCTCGTTCTCAACCCTTTTTTTATGAGATGCCGATTTACCGCTGAGACGGCGAGCATGGATGGAATCGGCGCGCGCCCATCAGATATTTTTTTATCGCTGAGGATGATTACATTTTTGCCTTCAGCTATCATTTTTTCAGCGTTGAGGCAAAGGTCTTCTATGGATTTTTTGAGGGCGTTCCCTCCGCCTTCGGCTGGAAAGGAAATCTCAATAGTTGTCGTTTGAAATGAATCCAATTTTGAATTTCGCAGGCTTTCGATGTCATCGTTTGTCAGGACGGGTGATTTCAATTTGACAAGCCTTGCGTGCAGCGGAGTCTCGTGAAGCACGTCGGAACTGTTGCCGAGAAAAGTTGTAAGGCTCATCACAAGTTCTTCTCTGATAGGGTCTATCGGAGGATTGGTAACCTGCGCGAAGAGCTGTTTGAAGTAGGAGAAAAGGAGTTGTTGTTTTTCCGACAGGACGGCGAGGGAGGCATCGTTGCCCATTGAGCCCGTAGGCTCTCCTCCCGATTCCGCCATCGGTTTTATGATAACATTGATATCCTCTCTCGTATAGCCGAAGAGAGCCTGGCGTTTCACGAGCGTGACGGTATCCACCGGCGGCGGATTTACGGAATCGAAAAGGCCGTGCAGGGTTATTCTGTTTTCCTCTACCCAGCGTCTGTAAGGCTGACGGCGCGCGGTCCTGATTTTTATTTCAGAATCAAAAATCACTCTTTGTTCTTCGAGATCAGCGAGGATTATCTGTCCCGGCCGAAGCCTTCCTTTGGCGACAATTCTTTCGGAAGGGATATCAAGAACTCCGGTCTCGGACGCAAGAACCATAAAATTATCATCGGTGATAGTGTATCTTGCCGGCCGCAGTCCGTTTCTGTCGAGCAACGCGCCGATTGATCGTCCGTTTGTGAAAGCTACCGCGGCGGGGCCGTCCCACGGTTCCATGACTCCGGCGTGATAGTCGAAAAAACTGCGCACATCGCGCCCAAGCCTGTATTTATCTCCCCACGCCTGCGGGATGAGCATTAGCATCGAATGGCACATGCTTCTATCGTTCATTGTTAAAAATTCAAGCATATTGTCCAGACACGCGGAGTCGCTTATTCCCTCTTGGATTACCGGAATTATATCTTTTATTCTTTCTCCGTAAATATCTGACTTTATAGTTTTCTCTCTCGCCTTCATCTGATTGATATTGCCGCGCAGTGTGTTTATTTCTCCGTTGTGCGCAAGGAATCTGAAAGGCTGGGCAAGCGGCCAGGTGGGAAAGGTATTCGTGCTGTAGCGCTGATGCACAAGGGCAAAGGCGCTCGCAAGGTCTGTTTCGGAGATATCCGGATAAAAACCGCTTATCTGCGCGGCGAGAAGCAGACCTTTGTAAATAATAGTTCTCGAAGAGAGACTTGGAATGTATATGCCGTCCGCTTTGAGATTTTCTATGGACGCTTTTTCAACGAGCCTTCTGAAAAGATAGAGTTTTCTCTCGAAAGAATCTCCGTCAATCTTCTTGTCTTCCGCCTCGACGAAGACCTGCATCATGACAGGGCATGCCGCTAAAGCCTGTCGTCCCAAAACGCTTTTGTCTATAGGAACTTCGCGCCATCCAATAATTTTGAGCGCTTCCTCTTTCGCCGTCTTTGAAAATATTTCAAGCGCCTTGTCGTATTCCGCCCTGTCGTGGGGCATAAAAACAAAACCAACGCCGTACTTGTCGTCTTTGGGAAGATTCAGCTTGTTTTCATCGCAAACTCTCCTGAAGAATGCGTCCGGCAATTGCAGCATTATGCCCGCGCCGTCGCCGGTGTTCTCATCGCCCCCGATAGATCCTCTGTGCTGCAGGCGCATGAGAATTTCAATGCCCTGCCTGACTATCTTGTGAGTTTTGCGGGCGTTGATATTGACGGCAAAACCCACCCCGCAGGAGCCATGCTCGTTCGCGAAATCATAAAGTCCGTTTTTTTTTACAAATTCGTTCATATAATAAAATGCGGGAATCAGACATTTCCGTGAAGCTGGTAATGTATATCAATTCGGAAAAATGGCAAAAAAAAAGAGAAAAAGATTGAGAGTGTCAGAGCGTCAAAGTGTCAGAGTATCAGAGTGTCGAAATGCGAGAGCGAAAAAAGTAGAAGGGAGAAAAGTTTTCTAAATGTTCGTGCGTCCCTTGCGTCCCTTATGTCCCTGTGTCTCTGCGGCGAAGAATTTTGAAATCGGAAATTCTGACCTCTCCTTTGAAACTGCCGGTTTTTCCGGGGTCGGTATGTAAATATTCACCGAGCCCTGTCTGCGTGCGGATACGCACAAGCAGGCGGGGTTTGGTGAATATTTACTAAGGTTCCAAAATTTCTTTTGAGAGTTTTTTGGGCGGTTTTTCCGGATATTGCCCCGTAAAACAAGCCGCGCAAAAATCCTGACTGGGCAAAGGCATCGCGTTCAGCATGCCCTCAAGGCTTAGGTAGGTCAAACTGTCGAGGCCGAGAAAATCCCTGATCCATTCCACGGTATGCTCTGATGCGATAAGTTCTTTCTTCGTCGGAAAATCTATTCCGTAAAAACACGGGAACCTTATTGGCGGGCACGTAACGCACATGTGAAGCTCTTTGGCTCCTGTTTCCTT
The DNA here is from genome assembly GCA_020056205.1 of Lentisphaeria bacterium. Taxonomy (GTDB): domain Bacteria; phylum Verrucomicrobiota; class Lentisphaeria; order Victivallales; family GWF2-50-93; genus JAGVIF01. Next base: position 6,699 of record JAGVIF010000510.1, read on the forward strand.
TAAAGTTTTCACTCTCGCCCTGGTAGTCGTCCCTCTCACGATGGAATCTTCTATTATCGCAAGTCTTTTGCCTCTGAGCGCGTCTCTTATCGGATTGAGTTTGATCCTCACTTTGAAGTCCCTGACAGACTGGAACGGCTGGATGAAAGTCCTTCCGATATAATGGTTTCTTATCATTCCCATCTCAAACGGAATTTTCGACTTTTCGGAAAAACCAATGGCCGCGTAGCTCCCCGAATCGGGCACAGGCATGACTATGTCGCAGTCCAATTTGCATTCCGACACCAGATTCTCTCCGAGACGTTTGCGGCAAAGATAGACATTATTGCCGAAAATATTGCTGTCCGGGCGGGAAAAATATATATACTCAAAGATGCAGTGGGCTTTGCGATTTTCGCAAAACGGCTTGACTGAATCTATTTTATCCTTGCGTATAAAAACTATTTCGCCAGGCTCGATGTCGCGCACGTATTCGGCCCGCACCAAATCCAGCGCGCTCGTTTCGCTCGCCAAAACATATGCGCCCTCAAACTTTCCCAGACACAAAGGTCTGAAGCCGTAAGGGTCGCGCGCGCCGACGAGCATGTCGTCAATCATCAAAACCAGAGAATAAGCGCCTTCCACGCTTTTCATTGTTGCGATTATGTTTTCTTCTATATTTCTGCGGCATCCGGCCGCGATGAGATGGGCGATGATTTCGGAGTCCATGCTGGTCTGAAATATTGAGCCTTTGTCTTCCATCTGTTGCCGCAGGGCGGCGATGTTGGTCAGATTTCCGTTGTGGGCTACGGTGATATTGATTTTCTTGTGGTAAGCGCAAAAAGGCTGGGCATTCTCCACGCAACTCGAGCCGGTCGTGGAATACCGCACATGTCCGACCGCAGTGTCGCCCTTAAGATTTTTTATTGAATTCTCGTTGAAGACATCGCAGACAAGCCCCATTCCTTTGTGAATATTTATTTTATTCCCGTCGCGAACGACTATGCCGGCGCTTTCCTCGCCTCTGTGCTGTAAAGCGTAGAGCCCCAGATAAGAGAGCCAGCCGGCCTCTTTATGGCCGCTTATGCCGAATATTCCGCACATGTTATTTTAAAAACTCCTGTATTGATTTCACCTTCAATTCGCCTTTTATCATCGCCTCGATTCCATTGACTGCCGCCTGAGCGCCCTGCATAGTCGTAATGCACGGAACTCCATGCAAGACAGACATGGAACGAATAGGCTTCATATCGGATTGTCCGCGTTTCCCCGAGGGCGTGTTTATGATGAGAGCAAGCTCGCCCTTTTGCATAAGCTCGAGTATTGCCCGATCGCCTTCATCTATTTTTCCGACAAGTTTTGCCGGTATATTATTTGATTTTAGAACTTTGCGCGTGCCTTTGGTGGCTATGATTTCAAAATTCAGATCGCACAGTTTTTTCGCTAGGAAAACGATATTGCGCTTGTCGTCATTTTTCACGCTGATAAAAACTTTTCCTTTCAGCGGAAGTCCCTGTCCGGCGGCAAGTTGGGACTTGTAGAACGCCATGCTGAACGAGCTGTCTATGCCCATTACTTCTCCGGTGGATTTCATCTCAGGCCCGAGTATTATGTCAACGCCGGAAAATCTGGAAAACGGAAACACCGACTCTTTTACCGCAACATGCCCGATCTCCTTCTCCTTTGTGAAATTTTGTTCAGACAATTTTACTCCGGCCATGACTTTCGCCGCGATTTTCGCAAGCGGCACGCCGGTGGCCTTGCTTACGAAAGGCGAGGTTCTTGACGCCCTCGGATTGACTTCGAGGACATAGACGACATCTTTTTTCACGGCGAACTGGATATTCAACAGTCCTTTTACTTTCAATTCTTTTGCCAGCGCGTGAGTACTCTTTCTGATGACATCAATAATCTCGTCGCTCAAGGTATGAGGCGGCAGGACGCACGCCGAATCGCCTGAATGCACTCCGGCTTCCTCGATGTGTTCCATTATCCCGCCGATGACAACTATTTCTCCGTCGGCCACCGCGTCTACATCCACCTCTGCGGCGTCTTCCAAAAATTTGTCTATGAGGATCGGCTTTTCCGGCGAAACCTCTTTGGCCTCCTCAATGAAATCTTCCAACGACTCATCATCATAAATTATCCGCATCGCGCGCCCGCCTAAAACGTATGAGGGGCGAACTAAGACCGGATAGCCTATGTCCGAAGCTATTTTAGCGGCTTCGGCGAAAGAATACGCCGACCCGTTCAAAGGCTGATTAAGTTTGAGCTTCTTGAGAACTTTGGAAAACTTGTCCCTGTCCTCCGCCATGTCAATTGATTCCACGCTCGTGCCTATTATAGGCGCTCCGGCCTCATGGAGACGATTGGCGAGATTCAACGGAGTCTGGCCTCCGAACTGCACAATCACGCCGTCCGGCTTTTCCTTGTCAATTATATTCATAACGTCTTCAAAAGTGAGCGGTTCAAAATACAGTTTGTCAGAAGTGTCGTAGTCGGTGGATACTGTTTCAGGATTTGAATTGACCATTATAGTTTCATATCCCAATTCTCTGAGGGCGAACGATGCGTGGCAGCAGCAATAATCGAATTCTATTCCTTGTCCTATCCGGTTCGGGCCTCCGCCGAGTATCATGATTTTTTTGCGCGTTGAGACCCTGATTTCGTCCTCCTCCTCATACGTGGAATAATAGTAGGGCGTGTAGGCCTCAAATTCCGCGGCGCAGGTGTCAACCAGTTTGAACACCGCGACTATGCCTTTGCTTTTTCTTAAATTCCTCACGGTGATTTCGTCGGAAGATGTTAAGTCGGCTATCTGCCGGTCGCTGAACCCGTATTGCTTGGCCTTGCGCAAAAGCTCAACGCTCATCTCTTCCGGCGTCTGCCCTTTTAGTTCGTCCTCAAGCTCGACTATTTGCTTTATGTTATGGATGAACCAGGGGTCAATGGAGGAAATCTTATACAGCATATCAACGCTGTAACCCCTTTGCAGGGCGTATTTTATGTAGAAAATTCTCGATGCGTTCGGCTCCGTCAGGCGCGCCCGTATCTTATCGTCCGATATTTCAACAAATTTTTTCTTGTTGTCCAGTCCCGAATGGCCGATTTCAAGCCCCCTCAATCCTTTCTGCAGCGCCTCTTTGAAAGTTCGCCCTATCGCCATAGTCTCGCCTACGGATTTCATGGAGATGCCAAGAACATCCTTCGCCTCCGGAAATTTTTCAAAAGTGAATCGCGGAATTTTAACCACGCAATAATCTATCGTCGGCTCGAACGAAGCCGGAGTCTCTCTTGTTATATCGTTGCGAATCTCATCGAGCGTGTATCCGACGGCGAGCTTGGCCGCGAATTTCGCAATCGGAAAGCCGGTGGCCTTGCTGGCCAGCGCCGAACTTCGCGAAACCCTCGGATTCATCTCCACAACCACCATTCTTCCGTTCGCCGGATTTACCGCGAATTGTATGTTGGAGCCGCCCGTTTCAACGCCTATCGCCCGTATGATGGCTATAGAGGCGTCTCTCATCTTCTGATATTCTCTGTCCGTCAAAGTTTGCGCCGGCGCCACTGTTATCGAGTCCCCCGTATGCACTCCCATCGGGTCGAGATTCTCTATTGAACAAATGACGACCACATTGTCTTTTTTGTCCCTCATAACTTCAAGCTCATATTCTTTCCAGCCTGAGAGGGATTCTTCGATGAGGATTTCGCTTGTCATACTGCTCTTAATCCCCAAATCGGCGATTCGCTCAAATTCCTCCTCCGTGTTTGCTATTCCGCCGCCCGTCCCGCCAAGAGTGAAGCTGGAACGGACTATTACGGGCAATCCGATCTCCTTGAGCGCCGCGCGGGCTTCTTCCACGGTATGAGCGAAGCGGCTCCTCGGCATATCCATGCCTATCCCAAGCATCGTTTGTTTAAATAAACTGCGGTCTTCCGCCTTCTTTATGGCATCGTAATCAGCGCCTATCATCTCCACGTTGTATTTTTCAAGAACCCCGGCTTCAGCCACTTTTATGGCAATGTTGAGTCCCGTTTGGCCGCCCAAAGTCGGAAGAAGGGCGTCCGGCCTCTCCCTTGCTATTATTTTTTCCACCACATCCGGCGTAATTGGTTCAATATAAGTTATATCCGCCGTTTCAGGGTCCGTCATTATCGTGGCCGGATTTGAATTGACAAGAATTACTTTATACCCCTCTTCCTTCAGAGCCTTGCACGCCTGCGTCCCGGAATAATCAAATTCGCATGCCTGTCCTATCACAATAGGGCCTGAACCAATAATCAAAATACTGTTAATGTCAGTTCTTTTGGGCATATCCGCCTCCCGGCGATGTCTTCGCCATCATTGCGATAAATTCATCAAATAGATATTTGGCGTCGTTGGGGCCAGGAGCGGCCTCGGGGTGAAACTGCACTGAAAAAATCGGCAGCGTCCTGTGGCGCATTCCCTCCAAAGTATTGTCATTCAAATTGATATGAGTGATTTCCATGTCGTCCTTTTTTAAAGAATCTATGTCAACGCAAAAACCGTGATTCTGAGATGTTATCGCTATTTTTCCGCTTCTAATATCTTTTACGGGATGATTGCCTCCGTGGTGGCCGAATTTTAATTTGTATGTCCTGCCGCCTAAAGCCAATCCGAGCATTTGATGCCCAAGACAAATGCCGAAGATAGGCAGTCTGCCGAACAATGCCCTGATTGTCTCTGGCACATGAGCAACTTCAGCCGGATCC
>JAGVIF010000384.1 GCA_020056205.1 Lentisphaeria bacterium
CCGATCCGCAGGTGGTGGCGATCCTCGGCATCAATGAACCGACGATGAGCTTGGAGAGCCCGACGTCGGTGGCGCGGCTGCTGCCGCTGTGGCGCACCTTTCTCTCCCGCAAATTTGCCGATGTCGAAGCCTATCACAAGTCCTGGAACAGCCAGGAGGCTCCGGTTGCCGGCTTCGACGAGGTTCCGTTCTTCTCGCCGAGCGACATGTGGCACAGCGCCCGACACCGGACCGTGGCGGAGTTCCTGAACCAACTGGAGGAGGAAACTGCAGGCTGGATGGAAAAGGAGTTGAGGTCCTTCGGATACGAGGGGCTGTTCACGCAATACGATTGGTTGTACAGCCTGCGCCTCTATCTGCCGCGCGCCAAAGTCGGCATGGTATCAATGCACGGGTATTTCGCCCATCCCCACAACGGCAGGACATCCCCGAACAGCGCCCTTTTCGACGCGCTCAACTGGTGGCGGGGAATCGCCTCTGGTCGCATCTCCGGAAAACCCTTGGCTGTGATGGAATACGGACAGGTGTATTGGAACCGCTACCGCTACGAAGAGGGGTTGTCGGTCGGTGCATACAGCAGTTTCCAGGACATGTCCATTTTGACCGCCCATTCATGGCCTGTCGCCTTGACTCCCGCGCCGACCGACTCGTTCAATGTTGGGACCGATCCCGTCGCCCGCGCCAGCCAGGTGGTGACCGGCCTTGCCTTCGTGGGAAAAATGGTGGCCGTGGCGCCGCATCGGGTCGATATCCCGCTGAGCCGCGACTTGGCGCTCAACCATGCGGAAATGGCGATCAGCGGAGATCAGACGCGCATCGGCCTGGTGACCGGACTTGCCACTGCGGTGGCGGGGCACAACTCATCGGTCCCGGCCACAATGCAACTGCCTCTTGGTGACGGCGCCAAGACCATAGATGCCGCATTCTACTCGACGGTGGTGGACAGCGAAGGCGGAACGTTTGCCGGAGCGGTCACCCAGTTGCGCGCGCGGGGAATCCTGCCATCGGGCAACCGCACGGATTCGGAAAAGAAGATCTATGAGAGCGAGACCGGAGAGATACTGCTTGACGCACCCAAAAGGCGGCTGACGGTGAACACGCCGGAACTGGTCGGGATTTGCGCCGACAAGATTGAGGGCGCAGTGCCAGTCGGCAAGATGACCGTCCTGTCGGCATCGGTTCCCGCCTCCATCACGCTTGCCGCCCGCGATGGACAAGCGATCGAGCTGTCCCGCCGCTTGCTGATCGTGATCTCCACCGACGCACGCAACAGCGGCGAGAGATATGAGGATGAGGACGGTGTGGGGAGGCAAAAAAAAGGCGTCCTGCCGGTGCTGATGCGCACAGGCCATTTCACGATCGACATCGCCCGATATCCAAAAGCTCCAAAGCTGCACGCCTGGGCGCTGGCCATGGACGGCACGCGGCGCGACGAGTTGCAGGTCAAGGCTACAGCCGGCGGTGTCCGCATGGAAATCGACACCGGCGCCTGGTCATGTGGCCCATCTCCATTTATCGAACTGTCAGAAAAATAAAAAATACATAAAATAAGGAGTCTTGCTATGACAATTTTCAAACGTACAACATGCGTCCTCTCTCTTATAATCGTAATCGCCGCGTATTTATTCCCTACATTCGTCTCCGCCGCGGAGCCAATCGGGTATGCGCGGTTTTTAATCAATGGCAGTAACTCCAAGATCAATCTGACATCGGGCGCATCATCCTGGGGCGGCAACATCAGAAATATCTGGTGGGGAAGCGAGGAAGAGCGAAAGCAGTCGCTTAGTGTTGAGATACCGCTGACCGGCAGCGCGTGGCAAGAGTTTTCTTTTTCGTTCACTCCGGATAAGGACGGAATGGTACAAATAAATTTGATTGGAGAAGATAAAAAGGGAGCGGACGGCAAAGGAATAGTCGTCTACACATTTTATGACGACATTAGCGTTACCGGTGCAGAATTGAGCAATGGAGATTTTGAGTCCTTCGACAAAGATAATCCGGTAGGCTGGTGGTTTTGGAGCCCAGACGAAAAACATCCGGGTCGGATAGTTTGCGACCCCAAACTTGCTCATGGCGGAAAATATTTTGCCGCAGCCTGGCATCGGGGAGCAGTAGTCCGGCAGATTAAGGTAAAAGCCAATCAGGAACTTACCATAAGCGGGTTCGCAATCCCAGTCGGCACGGCACCTAGTGCTCCGTAACATAAATATTCAGCCTTATAGAGTATAAAATAGAATCCATGAATTTCGACCACATCTTTCCGAAACCGAAAATAGTCGAGTTGTCTGCTGGCGGGGCGCTTGTGCTGCCCGACAGAATCACCTGGAGCAGCGACTTCGAGTCTCCCGGCATCGAACAGCGGTTCGACGAAATGGAATGGCGCCGCGTGAGAAATTTCGCGGCAGGCAGTACTCTCCTCACGATTCGGAATCGCGACGCCGGCGCGCCGGCCTCGATTGACAAGGAACGGAAGGATGAGGCGTACCGTATCGAGGTGGGAACACGCGGGATCTCAATCGATGCCTTGACCGCGCACGGCGCCTTCAACGCTGTCTCAACACTCCTGCAGATGCTCCGGCTGGCCAATGGCGCCCCGCTTCCGGCCGCAGTCATAATTGATTGGCCTGATGTGAGGATGCGCGCCTTCCACATCGCACTGGCGGATGGCGACGCGCCTTCGATCGAGCGGTTTGTGCAGTTCGTCAAAACGCTTGCCGGTCTCAAGTACAACGCACTGGTGATCGAGTACGACGATCGCTTTCCATGGGTGTCGCATCCGCAGATCGCCCACCGGAACGCCTACACCATGGTTCAACTCCAGAGACTGCTCCAGGTGGCGGAGGAGAACTTCGTGGAGGCAATACCGCTACTGGACTCGCTCGGTCACGCCGCACCCTACCTCGTTCACAAGGAGTACGCGCATCTACGGGAGCTTCCGGATCGCACCGACGAATTGTGCCCGCAGAATCCCGGGTCGCTGATGCTCATGAAGGAGCTGTGGCCCGAGGTTCTAACACTACACAAGCATTCCCGTTACGCCCACATCACCGGCGACGAGGTGTTCCGGATGGGCGGCTTCTGCCCAAAGTGTGCGAAGTTCGCGCGAGAAGGCTTCGAGGTCTCCCCCCAAAGAGGCTTCTACAATTCCCTTCGAGCGCACATACGTGCCGATAAGTGTGCGAAGTTCGCGCGAGAAGGCTTCGAGGTCTCCCCCCAAAGAGGCTTCTACAATTCCCTTCGAGCGCACATACGTGCCGATAGACGAGTTCCTGGCAAACTTCTGAACCCCGAAATTCCGGGGCAGGGACGGATGCATTCCAGTCCGGAAGATTTCCGAAGTTTTCCCGCCCAATTTTCCTTAAGCCGAGAAGAATCCACTTTTTTTCCGTCCCCAAGGCGGCCTGCACGACGGAAAAAAGCCAAATCCGCGCCGCAAGACTTGATTTTTCACCAGCCCCGGTCTATTTTCCCTCCATCATGAAAAACAAAATTCCTATCAGTTACAATATATAAGAAGCAATCTATCGAGGTCTACTAGAAATAGTTCAAACATCAGTTACCATAGGTTCACAAATAACAAGAGTTTAGTAATTAACCTCGTCTTTCTTGACTTGGAGAGCTCGGAAGTGTAAAACTCGCATCATAAAATAAAAAAATAGACTCAAAGCTAAACAGATTGATAAAAGACTGACTCCAAACACAAACCAAAACTGTTCGGGGAATAGCTGAATTAAAGCAGAACTTTGAGGAAATGACCAGTTTCCTTTAGGAAACACAATTTCATGGAACAAAATAAAAAAGTGTTTCCAAAATAACAAAAGAGCTATGCCAACAAAAACAACAATGATCATGGTAACTTTAAAACCAAAAAGCAAGCCAGTTCGTATCTGCCTAACTGCTCTGTAATATATTTTGAGTATTGTAAATGTAAACAAAAAAGCTGTAAAAAATAATCCAATGCTTCTGAAAACATCAAATCTAAGTTTTACATCTAGTAGATGGCTAATTTCTGCAGAGGTATATAAAGTATTACCTGAATAATCTGTAAGCGTTCTTAAGTAAGTGCTAGACTCGGAAATGCTTTTTCCAAACTTTAAATAGTGCACTGTTTCTTGAGCTAAGATGTACCTATCCGCGCTCAACCCCAATAAAGTATATAAACTTTTTATTCCAAATGAAGAAACCAACACTGACAGTGTCAGATACAAAATGACAATTGGCACAGAAAAACTAGCAAGCTTGTTTAACATTAGATTTTACCAGAGTAAGATTTACCCGCACCTGTAGTATGACTTAATTTTGTTTATTTTGAAAGCTTGGTAAGATTTTCCAGCAATCAAGCTCTTTTATTCGAGTATATGTCTTGAGAATAGAGACAAAAAGTGGTTCCAACTGAGTTGCTGTGGGGTAACAATACACATCAAATACATATTTTCATTTATTTCCCCTGCAGACAATAAAAACATCCTTATTATCATTTAAGCTTATAAAAAGCAATATAATATGTTTTATTGTCCGCATAATTGGTTGTAATTAAAACTAGAATTAGAGATTGTATTCAAGTTTTATTTTGTAGTAGAATAGATATGTTATGAAACTAGTACACTTTATGAAAACACTTACAATTTTAGTTGCTTTACTTATAACTGTACCTCTTGTTGGGAAACCAATATATAATCTGATCAAAGCAAATGAGATTAGTCCTCAAGCATCTCTGAAACTAAAGTCGATTGTACGAATGAAAGGAAATAAAATTAAAGAAATTTTCGAAAACTCGGCTGATGATGATAAAGATAATACTGAAGTAAGGGAACTGGTTTTTCAATCTGGCTATGAGAACAGTGTAATAGGAACACCAGCTGATGCTCACGCTGATATAGTTGGTATCGATAAAATGTTTTCAGAAAAAAACGACTGGGTGAAGGATTTGGAAACGCATGAACAGTTTGGGAAGTTTTTTATCTATTATGAAGGGGGAAATTCCTCACAACGTTACGCCAGGATTATAGATGAGCCCGGAAACCCTACTAATAAAATCCTTCACTTTTGGTTAAATGAAGCCTACGCCCCTTATGGGAACAATCAACTTAAAGGCAGAATTCAAGCAAGTTTGTCTGGAAATAACTTATATGAAATGACACTAAAGCATAAACTATATCTTCCTAAAGATATGGAAGCATTAAAAAACTCGGATCAAACCTTTCAATGGCTAACTATTCAAGAGTTTTGGAATGATAAAGTGGATAGTGACTACCCATTTAGAATATCTATAAATATCGTTAAACCTACTGCTGCACATGATTTGCGTTTTGAAGTAACAGGCCAAACCAAACGCACAAATGAAGAAGCTTGGGATGATGTTTGGCGTGTGGAGGATGACTCATTCTCTATCCCAATTGGGCAATGGTTTACCTTGGAAACATATTTTAAAGAGGGCAATAAAGATATGGGTAAGTTTTCTGTGTCTGTGACTGATCAAGCCAAGAAAAAATTTATGGTAGTAGATATGACAAATTTTACCTATCATCCTGAAGATCCTACGCCTGATGGGCTCAATAACTTCAACCCTATGAAGCTTTATGCTCCGGCAAGACTGATCAACCCAATGCAAGCACTAGGTAAAACACTGCAACTGTATTGGGATGATTTTGAATTGAGGATAGGGAGATAGGAGTTGGAAGAATCCCTTCCGTTGTTGAAATTGAAATATGATGGTTTCCTTAAACCGGTATAGATTACCGGTAAAAAAAACAAAAGAAAGGAAACCATCATGAAAAAAGCTACATTGCTGGAGGCGTTGTGTCAAGTCGGAAACGGAGAAGCCGGAGCGATATTTCGCGAG
>JAGVIF010000326.1 GCA_020056205.1 Lentisphaeria bacterium
AGGGAGAAGGAGAAAAGTTTTCTAAATTCTAAATTCTCCTTTGAAACTTCACCACCGATGAACACCGATTTTATCAATTTAGTTTCATTTTGATAAAACCCCGAGGCGCAGGCGCTCGGGATAGGTCGCTAATTTCTAAATTTTCGTGTGTCCCTTGCGTCCCTTGTGTCCCTTATGTCTCTGCGGTGAAAAAAAATTAGAAATCGTTTGAGAAACACTTGAGTTGTTTTCATTCTGAATTCTGACTACTTTTCAATCAATTGGATATTCTGAGTTGCGGCTCTTTGACCGTTTAATTTAGTAAAGAGACGGGGTTCAATGAATAATTACGTTGAAAATACGCGAAAGGCGTTGTATCCTATGCGTTGACGCAATATATCACCTGAATCCGCGGCGGATTCGACATAAATAGTTCATAACATAAAATTATGGAGATTTTGAGATGAAAATTTTTGAGTGGCAAAAAAAAGGGGAGGGAGAAAGAAAAGAAAATGAACAGGGAAAATTTGTTCCGGGTTTCTTTAGGTCGTGTTTTCTTTCGGCATTGATCGCCGCGGCGATAATATCTCTCTCAATATGGTTTTGGTTTTGGTGGCGGATAGAGCCGGGCACCGGCGAATTCGCCGTCCTGATGCGAAAGAGCGGCAAGAACTTGCCGTCAAATCAGATACTCGCTCTTGAGCCGGGCCAAAAAGGAATTATCCATGATGTCCTCCCCGAAGGCCGATACTTCAGAAATCCGTACACATGGGATTGGAGCATGCATAAAATCACAGACATTCCGGCGGGAAAGTTAGGTGTGAAAATCCGCTTATTCGGAGCCGACCTCCCCGACGGAAAAATAATAGCGCGCGGAAATGAAACCAAAGGAATATTGCCGGATGTCCTCGCTCCGGGCAAATACAGAATAAACCCTTACGCTTATGAAACAAGAATCTTTGACGCCATTCAGATACATCCCGGCAAGGTCGGGGTGGTAACTTCGCTTGTTGGAAAAGATGTCCTTAAAGATTCCCTCCCGAATAGCGAATGCAACACTTTCCTTGTCCCGGAAGGGATGAAGGGCGTTCTCCCGGAAGTCCTCGACCCCGGAACATATTATCTGAATCCGTATGTCTTTAATATCATCGAGGTCAATCTCCAAAGCCAGCGCTTCGAAGTGGGAGGAAACGACGCGATAACTTTTCTCACGCAGGACGCCTTTCCCGTTAAAATAGAAGGAACTATAGAGTTCAACATAATGCGGGACAAGGCCGCCATGTTGACGCATCAGGTCGGGGACCTTGACGACATCGTGAACAAGATTATCCTGCCGAGAATGCGCGGCTTCAGCAGGATAGAAGGAAGCAAAAAAACGGCCGTTGAATTCATCGTCGGAGAAACCAGGCAGCAATTCCAAAACAGCCTCCAGGACTATCTCAGGAAAATGTGCGAGCCGTGGGGAATATCAACAAACTCGGTGCTGATAAGAAATATCATCCCTCCGCAGCAGATAGCAAAAGTAATAAGAGAAAAGGAACTCGCCCTGCAGGACGTGCGCAAATTTGAACAGCAGATAGAACAGGCAAAATCAAGAGCGGAATTGACCAAACAGGAGACGCTCGCGGAGCAAAACAGAAAAAAAGTTCAGGCCGACACAGAAAAATTGCGGGCCGAAATATCCGCCAAACAGGAACAGGAGGTCAGGCTGATAGCCGCTCAAAAAGACCTTGATGTCACGAAAATCACGCTCGATACGACAAACGCGAAAATAGCGGCGATGATATTGTCGGCGGAGGCCGAACGCGATGTGATAAAACGCCTCAACGAGGCCGAAGCCAAAGTCCTTTCCGACAAATCAAAAGCTTTCGGCGGAGGTATCGGATACGCGAGATTCCTGCTGTATCAAAAACTGGCTCCGGCAATCAGCAGCATCCTGACAAATGACGGGACAGAGGCCTTTGGCCTCCCGTTCAACGACAAAAATAAGGGGGAATAAATAATGAATAAGAATCTTTCCGGAAAACTGGTTTCAGGCATATTCGCAATATCGTTCCTAATCATCGCCGCCTATGTGTTGTGGCTGTGGGGTTTCTGCAGATTTTATGTCCCCGCCGGCCGCATGGCAATCGTAACCGCCAAAGAAGGACGGGAACTGCCTGAAGGACAGATACTTGCGGACGCCGGACAAAAAGGCGTGATAAAGGAACCGTTCGCCGAGGGACGCCATTTCCTCAATCCAATATTTTATGACTGGAAGATAGTCCCGGCCTTGAACATCCCGGTGGGCAAAGTCGGAATAGTCACTTCCAAAGTCGGAAAAGAATTGCCGGTCGGAGAATTCCTCGCCGATGAAGGCGAAAAAGGCGTATGCCGAAAAGTCCTCGGGCCGGGAACATACAGGCTGAACCCGTTCGGATATAAGACGGACGTAATTGACGCAATAAGCATCCCGATAGGATTCGTCGGCATCGTTACTTCTCTCTCAGGAAAAAAGGCGTCGGACGGCATTTTCGCCGGTCCCGGACAAAAAGGAGTCAGAAACGATATTTTACAGCCAGGCCTGTATTATGTGAATCCAAATGAATTTAAAATTGATGTAATAGAAATAGGGTTGAATCAGGTTTCATTGCTGGGCGGTGAAGACGGCAAGCTGATAACCAAAGGGCAGATGGTTATGCAAAACGAGGCCATCGCAACTCTTCAAACCAATGTCCTTGACGAACAGTCCGCAAGGAGAATGGACTATATCGAAAGCGAAGCGAAACAAAGTTACGGTTTCTCATCGTCTTCATCCAGGCAAATGGAAGCGGGTGAAGACAAATCTGTTGACGGCAGAGAGATGAAAAGAGAAAAGACGGCGCAGCAGCAATTAAAACCTTCTATTCAGGACGGCAATATAAAGACTTTGGGTCTTGCACAGTTCGTGGGATTTCCATCGAGAGACGGGTTCGACATCAG
>JAGVIF010000439.1 GCA_020056205.1 Lentisphaeria bacterium
AAAATTTTAAAAACAGCAAAAAATGCTTATAAATATTCACTGAAAGGGCATGTGTCAGTGAACATTTATTATTGATCTTGGTGCCGGAATCGCTATCGGTATCGGATATTATCCCTGAATTCGTGACGGATTCAGGTATTTACAATCCCTACTCGATGATTGGCATGTATATGGTGTCTGTGACAGTTATTGACGGCGTATTGAAGTAAAGCGCCCTTGTCGCGTCGTCAAGCTCGACACTTTGAGATCTCGTAACGAATGTAAGATCAGCGGCGGGGAGAAAGACGCTGTCAGGGTCGAGTGTTGTCGCAAAATTATTTTCTATATAGAACATAGAGAAATTGCTCAAGAGGGAAAAACTTCCGTTCTGGAGTTCCGAACTGAACGTTTCGGGGCTTTCACTTGTCGCGGTAAGAGGAAGATCGTCTTCGGTGTAGTAAAAACCATCGCCGCCCGACGACCAAGATATTATTGCGGAGCCGCTACCGCCTGAGTCCCCGATATATGAACTCAGGTCTGCCCCTCCTCTGGCGCTTATCACATTCTCAACCTTGGCGACACCGAGATCCACGACCATAAAAAAACCGGTGAAAACAATCATTATGCCAATTATGCTGACAATAAGCTCGGCGGTCGCCTGTCCGCTTTGATTTTTAAAATTGTCTCTTTTCAAATTCAATTCCCGTCCTATCTTATTTTTTTGACCAGTATGCAGATCAAAAGCGCTACGAGTGAAATTGTAAGCATACAGTATACCACAATGGGAGTAAAAACAAGGGTTTGACGATTTTTTCCTGCCAGATTGGTCTCTTTCTCGGATTTTCCGAAGCCGACGGGACGAGCGGAATTTTCATGTTTCACCTTGTTTTGGAAATTATTGTTTTTCGGCGATCCGCTCAATTACGCTGACAAGCCCTGCGACAACGACGGCCATTTTGTCGAAATCTATTTTGTCAGGAGTGTCTGATGCGCAATGATAGTGCGGATATCTGAACGGCGCTGTGTCTGTAACCATTAAAGCCGGATATCCCATTTTCCAGAACGACCAGTGATCCGACCATCCCACTCCGGGCAGAATTGAGGGGAGGGCGGCTCCTTCGGACGGAAAAGGCGTTGTCTCCCTGAAAATTCCGACGCACCGTCTCACGAGGCTCGCTGACGACATATTTCCGACAAACGCTATGAAGTTGCCTTTTGAAGGATAAAAAAAGTTGAGAGGAGCAGGATAGTCTTGGCTTCCTTCCTCGTCAGAGTAGAAACCTATGGTTTCCGGCGTTATCATCGCGATTATCTTTTCGTTTTTCTCCCTGCATGCCTTTGCGTAGACATAACTTCCCATGGATTCTGTCCAGAAATACGGAGGCTCCTCGTTCGCAAAGGCCACAAATCTTATTGTCTTTGCGCATTTAAGATCGGAAAAGCGCTTAGCCATTGCGAGGACAGCCGCGACACCCGAGGCATTGTCGTTTGCCGCCGGACACTCAACGAAAGGAACTGAATCGTAATGGGCGCCCACAACAATTATTTCTTCCGGAGAAATCACGCCCCTTTTCTCCGCGATTATATTTTTATAAATATTTTTGTCATCTTTGGGCGCATCGCGCAAGTTCCCCAGAAGGCTCGATTTCGCTTTGAATTCCTGTATTTCCGGAATATATCCGGACTCAATGAACGACGATGATATGAATTCCACGCTCCTTTCAAGTCCGTCGTAATGAAACAAATTCCTCTGTCCTATCGTCTCGGAAAGCATTGAAACATCAGATTCAAGCGCCTCCCTGAGAGCGATCCTTTCCGGGCCAGCCTCGGGGAAAGCCCCGGAATATGATTTACCCGGCATAAACATGCAGACACAGCCTCCTATTGATAGAAATGCGCAGATGCCGCCGATGATAAAACCGCACCTTTTCAGCGATTTTTTGTCCACAAAAACGATCTTCATCTTTGCCTCCTTTGTTGCGAATTATTTTTATTATATGAACGTTATTCATTAGAGCCAGTTGCAGAACTCATAAACCGCGCCGTTGCAGATGCCATCGGAGGGCTCGCAAGTATTTTTGGCAGGGGCAATACCCGCAGCGGTCTTGC
>JAGVIF010000250.1 GCA_020056205.1 Lentisphaeria bacterium
AATATTCCAGCATCACAGTATTCCAGTATCACAGTTGCCAATGCATTGTCAGACAATTTCCATGAATCTTCCCGTCTTGCCGTTGAACCGTTATACCGTCCTGCTGTTAAACAGTTGTCCCGTAAGCGTTTTACGCTCATCGAGTTGTTGGTCGTCATTGCGATTATCGCTATTCTCGCGGCGATGCTCTTGCCTGCCCTTAAGACCGCCAAGGACATGGCGAAAGGGGCTGTATGTCTCTCCCAGTTAAAACAGATTGGTGTTGGAGAATTGCTTTATATGAGCGATAATCAGGGGTATTTCTCCACGTATGTTGGTAACGGAAATCCTTTCGTCCATTTTCTTTATGAGGGCGGATATATTGAAACTCGGTGTTACAGCCCCAACTTCATCGGCGGTGTCTACTCTCGCGGACGGAATCTTTTTGATTGTCCGTCATCCACTGTGGATCCCGGCAGGCCTATTGGTGCAGGCTATTATCTTTACGAGCCTGGGATATGGGTACAGAACGGTTATTACGGGAATTACGGCGGCAACGGCCACATACATGGCGGCCCACCCTCTCAACGGATAAGCTCCCCCAGTAAAACTTTTCTCACTATGGACAACCCGGGCTATAATGTCAATGCCAATGAAATGAACCGCCCCGATTTCCGGCATCTTGGATACAACGTGCAGATATTATACGCTGATCTTCATGCGAGGCCATTGAAATCCCCGATCAATCGGCGTTTTGATCCCAGCGGCGCATCAGATAATTTTGTCGAACCCGGAACTACATGGGATCAATGCTGGGAGGGGAAGTGAGAACAATCCTGAATCCGTGGCTGAGCCAATTGCAAAACTCAGCTTTTAGGAAGTAGCGCAAGCCTCCGGCTTGCAGGCAAACAAGCCGGAGGCTTGTTCTACATCAAGTTTTGCAATTCAAAGAAAAACATGGTCAGGCTTCCGCCTTCGCCAAACTGCGGCGTGACAAGAAAGCGCCGACCTACTTTTCGGGGAAGTTTCAAAGGAGAATCACAACAAAATAAAATGCGAAATCCGTTCGCAGCCTGTCGCGCCGTCTTGCGTGCCGAGCCGCAGCCTTTTGGCGGAGACTGGTCGCGGCGCAGCCTTGGCGAAGACGGAAGCTTCTTTGCGAAGGCGGACAGCGCAATTTATTGCGCGTTACAGATCGTCTCATAATAGTCTCAATGCGTCTTCGATTGGAAAAAAGGAGCGCGGGTTCAATCAGCCGAATTCTTATTTGAATAATTTAATGAACTGCAGTGCAGTTCATTAAATTATTCAAAGATATGTTAATATTATACTGCTTTAGGTTGAAAATTGCATTTTTAATGGAGGGCCACGCTTGCCGTGGCCGGTTATTCTTCACGGTCGCGGCCTTGCCGAGCGAAGCGACGCTTGCCAAAGGCAAAACCGCGACCCTCCACAATTTTCACAATTCAGCCTTATGCAGTATAATTATAAATTGAAGAAGGGCAAAATGACATCAGATAAGAATCTCAGTCCGAAAGAGATGTTTTACCGGCTCGCGCTGGAGCATAGGCCTCTCTTCCGCTTCGAAGGGGAAAATAAAGAGGATTTTGAAAAATGGAAAGCCGTGGTTTTGCCTGAAGTCATAAAGACACTCGGCGATTTTCCTGAAAGAGTTCCCCTCAATCCCGAGCTAATGGCCGAATGGGAGCATGACGGACTGATAAAACAGCGCTGGATGATTGATGTTGGCAGGCATATATCCGCGGCATTCCTCATAAACAAGCCAAAAAAAATACCAAAAGGCAAAAAACTTCCGGCTATCCTCTGCTGGCATGGGCACGGCAAGTTCGGAAAAGAACCGGTCATGGGAAACGACTCCTCGGAGGAAATGCGGAACGAGATTGTCAGAATGAACTACAACTACGGGCACAAGATGGCCAAGGAGGGATTTGTCACTTTCGCCATAGACTGGATAGGAGCCGGTGAACGCAACGATTCAAATAAACCGCATTTCAGCGCAGTAAACGCAGGACGCGACTGGTGCAATCTGTACTATCTCAACGCCACTATGCTCGGAATGACTTCCCTGTCAATAAATATCACGCACGGGATGATGGCGACAGACTTCGCCTGCTCTTTTGATTACGTTGACAAGGACAGGCTCGGCGTGATGGGCCTGAGCGGCGGCGGCGCTATGACCCTTTGGAGCGCCCTCTGCGATGACAGAATAAAGGCCGCTGAAATAATCTGCTACAGTGATCTGTGGGCAATTTTCGGATTCCGTGATTTCAACTACTGCGGGATGCAGGTTGCTCCGGGCCTCTTCAAGCTGGTGGATTTGCCTGATCTGCAGGGGCTTCTTGCTCCGAAACCACTGCTAATTGATGTCGGCGTTTACGACACATGTTTTAATGTTGACGGCGCAATGAAATGCTTCGAGCAGGTGAAAAGGATATATTCGGCGGCCGGAGCATTCGACAAACTTGAACTCGATCTCTTTCCCGGCGAACATGCATGGGGGGCAAATAAATCAGTGGAGTTTTTCAGAAAATGCTTGCAATGAAAGAAGAAAAGAGGATATTCCTTAAATCGAGGTTATGAATATCCAACCTGTCTGCGTGTACGCACAGGCAGATATCCAACACGGAATATCCAATGACGAAGGAAAGGATAAAGAAAGGGTTCAGCGTTCAGCGTTCAGGGTTC
>JAGVIF010000553.1 GCA_020056205.1 Lentisphaeria bacterium
GGCAAGACCGCCGCGGGTATTGCCCCTGCCAGAAATACTTGCGAGCCCTCCGATGGCATCTGCAACGGCGCGGTTTATGACTTTTGCAACTGGCTCACATGTCCATATTTACCGAAAGGACGGGGTTCGGTAAATATTTACCGCTGAAGCTGTGAACTCCAACCGCAGTTTCAAAGGAGGCGTAATTATGAGAACGGCATTTTTTCCCGGAACTTTCGATCCCGTCACATTCGGGCACATGGATGTCATCAAAAGGGCATCGGTTCTTTTTGACCGCCTTATTGTTGCCGTGCCTGTAAATTCCGACAAGAAGCCTATTTTTGATTTGAAGAAGAGGGAGGAAATTCTAAGGAAGGTTTGCTCTGATATTCCGAACGTTGAGGTTATTTCCTTCGAGGGACTGCTTGTCGGGGCCGTCGTAAAATTTAATGTTTCCGCCGTGGTCAGGGGGCTCAGGGCGATATCGGATTTTGAATATGAATTTCAGATGGCGATGATGAACAGGGAGATTGACATCAGGGTTGAAACGATTTTTCTGATGCCGAGTCCGCAGTATTCATTTGTGAGTTCGAGGATGATAAAGGAAATAGTGCGGCTTGGCGGAGATGTTTCGGCTTTCGTCCCCAAAATTGTTCTGCAGGAAATGGAGAAACTCAAATGAAGACAGCGCTTAAATTCAACTTCAAGCAGATTGAACACACGGAAATTGAATTTATCGGAGAGGCGCCTGTGGCCGTCTTTGATATTTCGGATGAGGAACTTGTTTCTTTCGGACCTGTAAAATATGACTTGAAGGTACACCCTGTGTCCGGGGGGGCGTTGATGACCGGCTTTATTTCGCTGATGACGAAGAGGACTTGCGGGCGTTGTCTGAAGCGCTTTGATGAATCTTTGTCCGTCTCGGATATGAGCCATTTTTACGAAAGAGATGAAAACAAAGAATTTGATTTGATTCCTGACATGAGAGAAGATATATTGGTTGCCTTGCCGTTAAATTCAGTCTGCGGCAAAAATTGCAAAGGGCTTTGCCTTGTATGCGGAACGGACTTGAATTCAGGCGAATGCGGATGCGAGAACCCGTCATCCTTCCCTAACACGGATGCGTGGGGAAAACTTGATAAATTAAAAATCTCGAAACCTAAACCAAAAGGACATAAAAATGGGAGTTCCAAAAAGAAAAAAATCTAAGATGAAAAAACGTCAGATAAAGGCAGGGAAGCCTTACAAGGGCGTTCAGGCGAATTCCTGCGTTTCGTGCGGGAATTCGGTTCTTCCTCACAGGGTTTGTCCCTCATGCGGGATGTACAAAGGCAGGCAGGCAATTACGATAGAGAAAGGAAAATGATAATAGCTTTTGATGCAATGGGAGGCGATTATGCCCCTGATGCCGCTATAAAAGGGGCATCCGAGGCGCTTAACAGTTATCCGGATCTGCGCTTGTTGATAGTTGGGCACAGGGGAAGGCTTGAGCCATTGCTGAAACAATATAAAATACTTGGCAGCGACAAGATTGAACTCGTCCATGCGGAAGAGACGGTTATGATGGATGAGTCCTCAACTATCGCGATTCGCTCCAAGAAAGATTCTTCAATAACCGTCGCCGCGACCCTTGTCAAAGAGGGCAAAGCGGACGCGGTCGTAAGCGCGGGGCATACCGGAGCGGCGATTGCCGCGACGAAGGTCAGGATGAGGCTTTTGCCCGGAGTTGAGCGGCCAGCGATAGCCATAATAATGCCGAGTGAAAATGGTCCCTTTGTCCTGCTGGATGTCGGAGCCAATATGAGCACCGAGCCGTTGAACCTTGTTCAGTTCGCCGTCATGGGCGAAGTATATGCGAAGGCCGCCCTTAAAATTAAAAGTCCGCGAATAGGACTTCTCAGCATAGGCGAAGAGGATGTAAAGGGAAACGACCTGACAAAGGATGCTTTTCGCACATTGTCCTCGATGCCGATAAATTTTATAGGGAATGTCGAAGGAAAAGTCATGTTTCAAAAGTTTGCGGATGTTGTTGTCTGCGAGGGCTTTGTCGGAAATGTCCTTTTAAAGGCCACCGAAAGTCTCGCCAAGGCCACTATGCACTGGATAAAGGAGGCTTTCTCGAAGAACCCCTACCGCATAGTTGGGGCTTTGCTTGCCAAGGAAGCCTTTAAAGATATTAAAGAAATAGGCGATTCCGAAGAACGCGGAGGAGCGCCCCTGCTCGGAGTCAACGGAATTTGCATAATAGGACATGGGAATTCGTCTCCAAAGGCGTTTAAACACGCGATTCGCGAGGCGTCCGATTTTGTGAAGGCTAAGTTTAATGATCTTATATCGCAAAGACTTAACGAGACCGGGGCAACGTTGGAGCTGTTAAGAAAAAATAGGAGCGATTAAAATATGGGAATCAAAATAATAGGGACCGGCTCTTATGTGCCTGAAAAGATTCTTACGAATCACGACCTTGAGAAAATGGTTGACACGACCGATGAATGGATAAAGACGCGGACCGGCATTCTTGAAAGGAGAATCGCGTCGGATAAGCAGTGCGCGTCGGATTTGGCGTTGATAGCTGTCAGGAACGCTCTTGAAATGGCCGGAACGGACGCTTCGGAAATAGATTTGATAATAGTTGCGACGATAAGCGGAGATAAAATTATTCCGAGCACGGCGTGCGTTCTGCAGAAAAAACTTGGAGCCGGAAAAGCGGTATGCTTTGACATCCAGGCCGCATGCACCGGTTTTCTATACGCTATTGAATTGGCAAACGCGATGATTTTATCAGGCCGAAAGTATAAAAAAGTTGTAATTGTCGGCGTTGAAAAACTTTCCTTTTTAACCGATTGGCGGGATCGAAACACCTGCGTTCTTTTTGGAGACGGAGCCGGAGCTATCGTCCTTGAAAAGAGAGAACATTCAAAGGACATCGGCGGGATACTTGCGAGCAAGCTGGCATCCAACGGCAATTATGCGGAGGTGCTTCATATTCTGGCGGGCGGCTCTGAAATGCCGATCACGAGGAAAGTTCTCGACGAGAGACTCAATTTCATTCGTATGGAGGGACAGGAGGTATTCAAGCTCGCGGTAAATGCGATGGCCAAGGTATGCAAAGACGTGATTGCTGAAGTTGGAATATCTGTTGAAGATATCAGGTGGCTGGTTCCACACCAGGCGAACATGCGGATAATACGCGCCGTCGGCACACGGATAGGGATTCCGGATGAAAGGGTGTATGTCAATGTGGATAAATACGGAAACACATCCGCCGCCTCCGTTGGAATAGCTCTTGATGAAATCGTTAGAAAGGGGCTCGTTAAGAGAGGGGATTATATTCTCTTGACCGCTTTCGGATCAGGCTTGACTTGGGGGGCAAATCTGCTCCGCTGGTGAGTAAATATTCACTGAACTCCCCGTGTTCAGTGAATATTTACGTCATCGCTGATTGAAAGTTCTGCTCCGAGCCTGAAAAATATAGTCTTTTTTATGTGCCCGAATTTTACCCCCGACACCACCGGCCCTGAAACTTTTTTTGCGAAATTCGCAAATACATGATTGAGCTCCGCTCTTTTGCCGCAGTTTTTGAAAATTCCCAGTAGCAGCCCCTTGATGTCGTCAAGTATTCCGGCATGATAAAGGTGCGAGAAAAATCTGTGTATTTTGTGAGGGGGCTCGTTAATTTCTTCAAGGAGAAGGATTTTTCCTTTGAGGGACGGCATGAATTTTGTCCCTATCGTTGAAGAGAGGACGCAAAGATTCGCCGCGACGATTTGTCCTTTCGCTTTGCCTTTTTTTATCGTGCTCAAGCGGCATATCTTGTTAAGACAAAGAGGTTTTCTGTCTCCTGAAAGAGCTTTTTCGAGAGAAAGCCCCGGAAAATCGCTAAAAAACACGGAAGGAATATCGGCGAGCATTGACCCGGCGATAGGAATGCCCGCCTTATATTTCAGCATTGCGAGATGCAAGGCTGTGATGTCGCTAAACCCAAGCACAAATAGTTTTCTTTTTTTGAAGGATTCCCAGTCTATCAGGTCAAGTATGTCGGCGGTTCCAAATCCGCCTCTTGAGCATATTATCATATCTGTTTGCGGGTCGCGCAGGGCGGAATTGAAATCCGAAGCCCTTTCGTCCGGGGGCGCCGGCCATTTTTTTGTTATCCCGCAAGACCTTGCTTTTTCGGATAGAAAAATTTTTATATTATTTTTTTTGAACGAGTCCAGCGCTTTGCGGAAGGGGGCATCGCGGGGCGGGGATGCCGGAGAAATAATCCGTATTTTCCTAACGTTGCTTTCAAAGGGATTGAAGTTTTCTTTCATTCGGTTTCATGCAGCGGCAGGAAGATGTGAAAACTTGTCCCTTTGCCGACTTCGCTGTCAACGGCTATCCATCCGTTGTGATTTGTGACAGCGCCGTAAGCCATTGCAAGCCCCATTCCGGTTCCTTTTCCGGTGGGCTTGGTGGTAAAAAAAGGCTCGAATATTCGGCTTAGTGTCTCTTTATCCATGCCGCATCCGTTATCGGAGATTGCAAGGCAGAAGAAATTTTTGCGCGAAAAATCAGGATTTTTCCTGCTCAATTCGAAGATATCTTTGAAATCTTCGGCTTCGGCGAGGACGATGGATATTATTTTTTTCGCATTTTTTTTGTCTTCGACGGCATCTCTTGCGTTTATGAGAATGTTGAGAAGAATTTGCTTGAGTTGCACCGCGTCGCCCCTAATCCGGCATGGTGTCTTTCTTAGCTCGCATATAAGTTCAGTCTTTTCCGTGTCAAGCGCCGAAGATGAAAAGAGGGCGAGGGTTTCCGGCACGAGCTTGGCCATGTCAATATTATCAATCCGGTATTTTCCTTTTCTCGCAAAACCGAGCAGTTGTTGTGTCAGTTTTGACGCGTTGTCGGTTATATTGTTTATTTTTTCAAGATGTTTGAGTGTTTTCTCGTCCTTTATATCGTGCATCAGGAGCAATATATCGAGATTTCCCTGAATTGCGTGAAGGTAGTTATTGAAGTCGTGGGCTACTCCGCCGGCAAGTTTTCCTATAGATTCAAGTCTTTGTGAATGAACGAGTTCTTCCTTGAGCTCCTCTTTCTCCCTGTTTAACCTGTTTTGCGTCGTTACGTCTCTTGCGACAAGTATCGTCATGGTTTCAGGCTCTGCGGCTATGGTATTCATAACTGCCTGAAGTTCAACGATTGCAGAATATCTGGTTTTTGCCTTAATATCGAACGGGCGGTTGCTGTCATTGTATTCCTCGAAGTATTTTTCGACGGTGGAGCGGCCTTCCTGCTCATTCAGGAAAAAATCGCCCGCATTTTTGCCGGAGATTTCTTCGATCCGTTCAAAGCCGAGTGTTTTGAGCGCGGCCGGATTGGCGTCGAGAATTCTGCCTCCCGAGTCCATCAGGATTATCAGGTCGGCGGCGTTTTCTATCACCATGCGGTAACGGCCTTCCCACTCTTTCAAGTTTTGCCTGAGACTTTCAAAATTCCCATAATTTCCAACGAAGGCCAGCACAATATCAAGCGCGCCTTTGCCCTCCCCGGGCGTGGTAGTATCTATTTTTTTTAGATATATTGAAGCAATGACGCTCAACCACACCGTAAAAACCGCCTTCGCAATGTATGAAGACTTCATTTGCATCCACCAC
>JAGVIF010000295.1 GCA_020056205.1 Lentisphaeria bacterium
CTCGACATACCGCCTTGGGTATGCCTCCGGTTTTGTGGCTCGTCTGAATTTCACAATCTCCTTCATCGGCGCTGGTTTTGACTTTTGCAATTGGCTCTCCATTCTATTGGGATAACCGGTTATTTCAGGGCGTTGTTGAGAGCGTCAACAAGAGTTTGCCTGGATTGAACCCCAACCGCCTGCCAGGCAACTTGTCCGTCTTTGAGAATAAAAAGCGCCGGAATACTGCGGACGGAAAATTTTACCGCCAACTCCTGCGCCTCGTCAACATTGATTTTCGCGACAAGAGCCTTGTCCCCAATTTCAGCCGCGACCTGTTCAAGAACAGGACCGAGCATTTTGCACGGACCGCACCATTCCGCCCAAAAATCAATCAAAACCACCTTTCCTTTTGTTTCCTCTTCAAAATTGGAGTTGTCAAGATGTTTTACCGCTTCGCTCATTTAAAATTCCCCCCATTTTATTTTTTTATAGTTTTTCTATACAATGCGCCTTCGGAGCCGCCATCGTCGGTGTCGCGGAAGGATACGGATATTATTTCCGTGGGATTGTGCCGGATATAAAATTCCCCCTTGGCGGATATGCCGGCGTTTCTTCCGCTTTCCCCGCTCAGGGGTATCCAGTTGTCGGCGCGGAGTTTTGCGTCAACGGAGGACAAAGCCATCTCCGACGAAAAAGATGTTTTCAGTTTTCCGAATAAAGCCTTTCTATCAGGGAATTCCATAATTTCAAGCGTCTCGGAATCAGGCGGGGACGGCATTGAGTTCGGCCACTTGACATTTTTTGGAATATCTTTCACGTTCATGGAAAACTGCAGTGTCGGATACGGGCCTTTGCCGCACTGGACAAGATAAAGCCGCCTTCGCGTTTCACCGTCTTTTACTTCAAAGAGGAGGGATTCGGCGTTGAACGCGAATTTCGCGCCCTTATATTTTTCTTTAAGAATGGAGAAAGAAGACGGCAGATCCGTTCCAAGAAGGGATATTTTGAGTTTGGTTTTTACGCCGTTGATGATTACTGTCTCGCTTTGAATTTCAAGCGGGTTAAGAGCCAGTTCGGGCGGCTTGTTTGTTCCGTCCGCGCCGGGCCCAAATAAAAAAACCTCGGAATAAGACGGAAACGCAAAAAGAAGGAAAAAAAATAAAAATTTTCCGGGCATCCTCACAATACTGAAATGGACTGCAAAGAAAGAATATATGCTCGTCAAGGAAAGATTTGGAGTAGTTACTACACCGGCGTCTTTCTTGGCTTCGCCTCTACGCCGCACTGGCCAAACGCAAAATGCAGGCGAGTTCCGGCTCTTGGGTTTAATTTTATCGTCCCGAATACATTTTTTCATAATATTTTTTGTATTCTCCGCTTGTCAGATTATCAAGCCATTTGCGATTTTCGCAATACCATTTCACCGTTTTTCTTATTCCTGCGTCAAAATTGCAGAGAGGGCTCCAGGCGAGTTCCCGTTTGATTTTCGAGAAATCTATCGCATATCTGCGGTCGTGGCCGGGTCTGTCTTTCACAAAATCTATAAGAGACTCGTCTTTCCCGCACTCTTTGAGAATTATTTTCACGAGTTCTATGTTGGTCATCTGGTTTCCGCCGCCGATATTGTATGTTTCTCCGGTTTTCCCGTTTTTAAAAGCGAGCCAGATTGCTCTGCAGTGGTCTTCAACGTAGAGCCAATCGCGTATTTGCATTCCATCGCCGTAAACAGGAATTTTTTTGTTGTTGAAGGCATTGTTTATGCATAATGGTATCATTTTTTCCGGGAATTGATACGGGCCGTAGTTGTTTGAGCATCGCGTGGTGATGGAGTCAAGACCGAAGGTATGATGATACGCTCTGACAAGATGGTCGGCGGCCGCTTTGCTCGCGCTATACGGAGAATTGGGCTTTATCTGGGTGTCCTCCCGAAAGGCTTCTTCATCCGGCAAAAGAGAACCATAGACTTCATCGGTTGAAACTTGGAGAAATCTCTTCAATCCGATTTTTTGGGACGAGATCAAAAGTTTCAGGGTTCCGTTCACGTTAGTGTCTATAAAGGCTTCCGGGCCTTCTATAGAGCGGTCAACATGGCTTTCCGCCGCGAAATTTATAATCGCTTCAAGACGGTGTGATTTTATCGTCTCATCTATTTTAACGGAATCTCTTATGTCGCCATGAACAAAGACGTGCCTGTCGTCCGTCAAAACGTCAGATATGCTCTCAAGATTGCCGGCATAAGTCATAGCATCGTAATTAACGATAAAAACATCTGTTTCTTCTTTGAGCAGGAATTTGACGAAATTCGCGCCGATGAATCCGGCTCCGCCGGTAACAAGGATTCTTTTCATAATTTTTTCTCTTTTCTTTCGATTTCCATCTCTTTTTCAATAGCCATTAATTTTTCATAGAGGGCTTTCATTTCCGGATTTTTTTCAAGTTTTGACGCCAATTCGGTATGGAGTTCTATAATTTTCTCATGCAGTTTTTTTAGCTCTTCCTCTTCGGCTATGAGCTTCGTCCTCAACCTGCCCATTTCCGCAAGCAGTTTGGTGTAGTTTTGTGATAACGTCAATTTTTGTTCGGTTCTGTCTTTTTGTGTTTCCGCCCGCGAAAATACGGGTATGAGGAGGCAGAGCAAGAAAAGAGCCAACTTTTTTATATTCATCATTTACTCCAATTAATTATTTCTTCGTCGGTAAAATACTCCCTTAAAAGCTCTCCTGCCAGAAAAAAAGAGCCGCAAATTATTTTTCTTTCACTTTTTTTTTCAACAGCCTCTTTTAAGGTTTTAAAAATTTTGGCATCCGTTTTAAAGTTCCGGGCTATCTCAAAAAGCTCTTGCGTGGAATATGATTTCCTATTCAAAACGGAAAGAGGAACGAAACGAAATTCAGAGGCTACTTTCGACAATCTTTTTATCATTCCAACAGCGTCTTTATCTTTCATGCAGGCAAAAATCACGCAAAATTTTTTCTGTCCAAAATAATATTTTATATTTTTCACAAGAATAGAAATAGCCTGTGGATTGTGCCCTCCGTCAAGCAAAGACGAATCCGGCATTACATTTAACCTTGCGCACAACGACAATTTACTTAAGCCGAGCAGGGATTTTTCGTGGTTAAATTTGTATTTTTTTGCAAGATAAGATAAAGCCTCAGATACTAAAGGAAGATTTTTTGCCAACTGAATGCCGGGCAATGGGATAGGAACAGATACACCGTCGTAATTCAAAATATGACCGGTAAATGCCGTAGATGAAAACTTGCCATGACGGATAAATACCGCCTTTTTGTCGCAAAAGATAATGGGGCTTGAAAGATATTTCGCCCTGCATTTTATTACTTTTTTTGCGCTGGGTCCTATATTAAAGCCGCAAAAGACGGGGATTTGGCTTTTTATTATGCCTGCTTTTTCTTTTGCGATATCTGGTATTTTTTTGCCAAGGTATGAACTGTGATCTAATCCAATAGAGCTTATAATGGAGAGTTCCGGGGTTACGATATTAGTGGCGTCAAGTCTTCCCCCCATTCCTGTTTCCCATACTACGAAATCTGTTTTTTTCGACGCGAAATACATCATTGCCATTACGGTTGCGGCCTCAAAATACGTTGCATGTCCGCCTTGTTTTTCCAGTTTGGAGCCTGCGCGGAAAGTGCGGTTTGCGAATTTCGCAAAATCTGGTTCTGAAATTGCTTTTCCATTAATTTTAAACCTTTCCCTCGGGGAGATGAGATGAGGCGAGGTATAAAGTCCTGTTTTGAATCCGGCGGATAAAAGGGCTGAAGCCAGCATTGCGCAAATTGTTCCCTTTCCGTTTGTTCCGGCCACGTGTATAAATTTGAGTTTTCGCTGCGGATTTCCTGCGAATTTCGCAAGGAGGCGTGTTTGTTCGAGACCAAGTTTTATCCCGAACAATTCAAGTTTTGAAAAATAATCGAGGGCTTCTTTGTAAGTTTTAATCATTTAGAAAAAAATCCGCAGCCGTCCTATTATGGCGATAAGTTTTTTCCTGAAACCGTGACGTATTCGACATAAATTATTTATAACA
>JAGVIF010000007.1 GCA_020056205.1 Lentisphaeria bacterium
AAGGATTTCGAAAAAAGTAACTCGGGTCTATCTGACCCGATAGTCGCGGGTCAAATAGACCCGCGCTACCTCGAAATGCGCATTAACTTAGCGCCATTCAGGTCGGTATCGGAATCGAATGCTAACCCAATTGAGCCAATTGCAAAACTCCGGACGCGGCCTTGCCGAGCGAAGCGACGCCGATACCGAGCCCGAACGAAACAAAAACAAATGATGGATACAAGGAGATATTGATTTATGATTTTGAAATCACATTCGGAAAAAGTTATTTCTTTGAATCATCGCGATCTTGATTTTCTGCTTAAAGGATTAAATTCTTTCAACGTTGCGGGCGATGTTTCCGCCGGCAGCTCTTTCGTGTTCGCCGGCAGGGATCTCTTTAAAAAATGCGCGGGAACCGCATCCCCTTCCGAAAACATAACCTGGCTTGAAGGAGACACGTCATGCGGAGAAGTCTTTTCCGCCCAATGCGTTCTGATTTCAAACGCGGAATTTTCAACCGTGTCCTGCAACGGGAAAAATATAGGTTTCGCGTATGAGGATGCCGACGGACAATTCCTTCGCCTGTGCGGGGTCGTTCCGGATGATATAGAACTGCCGCCGGAAAAACAGGCGGAAAGTCTTTTTAAAAAAATATCGGATGTGATGGAATCGCGGGGATTCAAATTCTCCGACATCGTCAGGACATGGTTTTACAACAGGAAAATTCTTGACTGGTATAAAGGATTTAATTCGGCGAGGACAAAGTTCTTCGAGGAAAACGGAGTCTTTGAAAAACTCGTCCCCGCGAGCACCGGAATAGGAGCGGCGAATCCATTTAATTCAGCTTTGAGCGCAGACTTTTTGGCGATCAAACCCAAAGGGGGCCGGATTGAAATCAAACCTATCGAATCGCCATTGCAGTCTTCGGCAATGAGCTATAGAAGTTCTTTCAGCAGGGCAATAGAAATCAAATTCCCGGAATACAGAAAACTGCTCATCTCCGGAACCGCAAGCATAGACAAAGACGGAGCGAGCATGCACAAAAATGACTGCCGAAAACAAATAGACAAGACGATGGAGGTTATTTCCGCCATTCTTAAATCGAGAAATATGCGGTGGCAAGACGCAACAAGGGCGATAGCCTATTTCAAAAATAAGGAAGATATACACCTCTTCGAGGAGCATTGCGGAGAAAAATCAATCCCTGAAATTCCCGTAATTTTTGCTCAGGCCGCAATATGCAGAGAAGAGCTTCTCTTCGAAATAGAGGTTGACGCCGCAACTTTAAGATTTGGAGATTTGGAGATTGGATGATTGAAGAATTTAAAAATCCGAAATTCGAATTGTCCGAGAAAATTTTCAGATGTGTTTAGCCCAAATTTCGCGCCCTAAAAAACAATTATGTTGACTGTCAACGACTTACGCGAAACAGGCGCTGCAATATTTTCATTTTTTTGATTGGCAGATTTCTATATTCCACGTTGAGATTGTGGTAGATTGTTCTCTGTCGTTCGCCTGGTTTCCCTGCCTTTCGTATCTGCCTTATGCCGCGGACGCTTTTAATCAACTGCAAAACACTGCTGTTCTTTATCTTCTTGGTGAATATTTATAGCTCATCCTAAAAAACATAAATAGATAATAGAAAATGACTTGCATACTAATCATTCTGTTGTATATTGATGGAATTAAATCGCCTTGTTTCTTGCGCTCGGAGATCGCAAACTACTTTTCCCATTTCAAATTCGCAAAAACAGGCTTTCGTGGACAGGATCTATTTACAAATGGAGGGTCGCGCTCGCCGCGACCGAAATCAGCGTCCTACTGCGAGTTTCGCAGTTTTATCAATAAGAAACTGCCAAGAAAGAGACACGCTAAAGTCGAAGATACCGAGTCGTCTGACCTCGGGGCGCTGACCTACTTGTGCGGCAGTTTCAAAGGAGAGCCGGTTCATTTGTTTGTTTTTTCACTTTTTCCGGCCCCCATTTCGTTGGACTCTATGATTTTCGCCGCCGCGCATGCCGCCTCCGCCTCCGCGCCCTTTCTGGTGTTCGCGTCCGCTTTTGCGAGAATTTTGCCATTGACTGAGACAGACACGGTGAAGTTTTTTTTGTGATCCGGGCCGGTGGCTTCCTCAACCTTGTAGACGGGGATTGTGGCGAACTTCAATTGAGTGAGTTCCTGCAGACAGCCTTTGAAATTGAATCCGGCGATCAAATCCTTCGGCGAGGGATAGAAATTTTCGATGAGCGGAATTAAAAAGTTTTCCGCCGCAACAAGCCCTCCGTCAAAATATATTGCCGCGCAAAGAGCCTCGAATGTGTCGCAAAGCGTTGACATCCGCGTAGTTCCGTCCGTCTTCAACTCTCCTTTGCCCATTCTTACAAATGTATGAAGAGAAAGCTCTTTTGCGAATTTCGCAAGCGTTGATTTCTGCGCGAGAAATGCCCTCATCTTTGTCAGGTCGCCCTCGTCGGCGTCCGGATATTTTTTGTAGAGGTATTCTGTGATCACTATTTGAAAGACCGAATCTCCGAAAAATTCGAGCCTCTGATTGTCGTAAGACAGGCCGTGTTCGCACGAGAAAGACCTGTGCGTGAGCGCTTCCTTCAGTATTGACAAGTTTTTGAACTCATATCCTATTTCCCATAATCCTGGAATATTTTCCATTCCCGTCTCCTTTTTTTTAATTGTGTCCGGAAGTTTTGAAGTCATGTATTTGCAGCTGCGGAGAGTTTTCCGAGCGGAATTTATTCATCTGCGGCGTGGCTATCACATCCATGAGCCGGATATTCCTGAAAGAATCATTATCGAAATTGAACGCGATGAAGGAGATATTTTCCCCTCTTTCATCTATTAGAGTTCCTCTGCTGTGTATTCTTGCCGCCGGCATCAACTTTTCAACTCTGAGCCTGTTTATTCTGTAGACCGGATTGGCGTTGCCGTAACCGAAGGGCTCGATAAGATGAAGAGATTCAAAGAAGCCGTCGTGTAAGAGGTCTCCGAGAAAAATTTCTCCATCGAACTCAAATTCCGGCGAGCCGACAGCGTTGTTTAAACGTTTTGCCGCCGAGTCCTCGAAAGATTTTCTGAATTCGCAAAGTTTGTTCGCGCTCATGGAGATGCCGGCGGCCATCATGTGCCCTCCGTATCTGTGAAATAGAACGGAGTTCTCCGACAGCATCTCAAGAATGTTGACTTTTCCGACACTGCGGGCGGAGCCGAAAGCCGTCTCGCCCTGAATGCTGAACACCACGGTCGGACGACAGAACTCTTTCGCCATGCGCGACGCCACTATGCCGATTACGCCGAGATGCCAGTTTTCGCCATAAACCGTTATTGTCCTGCACTCCGCAAGATTTTGATTGTCGATCTCTTTGAGCGCCTGATTAAATATATTCTCTTCCGTTTTCTGTCTGCTCAAATTCAACACGTTTATGGCTTCGGCGCATTTCAACGCCGAATCGTAGTTTTTATCAACAAGCAGATCGAATGCGAGTTTCGCATTTTCAAGTCTTCCGGCGGCGTTGACTCTCGGCGAAAGACTGAATGTTATATCGCTCGATTTCACGTCGCCTCCGATGTCCGCGAATTCGCACAGCGCCCTTATGCCCGGTCTGAGCTGTTCGGAAAGTATTTTGAGTCCCTTTCTTACCATGATTCTGTTTTCCCCGATCAACGGAACCATGTCGGCTACTGTTCCAAGCGCGAGAAGATCAAAATCTTCGCGCAGATCATATTCGTCCGCGCAGAAGGATTTCCCCCGTCCGAATTTGATGAATCCGTGCGCCAGTTTGAAAGCCACTCCGACTCCGGCAAGAATTTGAAGATGGGAATATTCAGGATGAATTTTCGGGTTTATGACGGCGTAGGCGTCGGGCAGGACAGTTCCCGGTTCATGATGGTCGCTGATAATGACATCAATCCCATTCGCTGACGCTGAACTGATAGCGTCAAAGGCTGAAATCCCGCAGTCAACGGTTATTATCAGAGAACATAATGAAAGAGAGAGAGCCTTGTCGAGAGACTCGGCCGTCATCCCGTAGCCATCGTCAAAACGGTGAGGAAGGAAGCATGAAACGGAAGCGCCATGAGCCTGGAGGACGCCGTAAAGCAGGACGCTCGCCGTAACGCCGTCGGTGTCGTAGTCGCCGAATATCAGTATGCGCTCTTTGTTTCTGATGGCCTTCCATATTCTTTCCGATGCTTTTTCCACACCCGGCAGAGAAAAGGGATCGTCAAGCATGGAGAGGGACGGGTTGAAATATTTTTCTATTTCATCCTTCTTCCATATTTTTCTCGCCGCAAGATAAACTGCTATGGCTTTTGAACAGGATATTTCAGCCATTATTTCACTTATTTTGCCGGGCGGAAAATCAGATTTTATCCATAAATATTTTCCCATATACCGGAATTCTTTTTTTCTTCTAAGATAACCTCTTTCAATTTTTTATCCAGAAGAATAATATCAAAAAGAAGATTTTTTTTGGCATTGAAATATCATCAGCATGGGAATATATTAATTCTCCATTTAAAAGCCGACGTGGCGGAACTGGCAGACGCGCTGCGTTCAGGGCGCAGTTTCCGCAAGGAAGTGTGGGTTCAAATCCCTCCG
Organism: Lentisphaeria bacterium; assembly: GCA_020056205.1. Taxonomy (GTDB): domain Bacteria; phylum Verrucomicrobiota; class Lentisphaeria; order Victivallales; family GWF2-50-93; genus JAGVIF01. The sequence continues at coordinate 4,595 of JAGVIF010000007.1, forward strand.
TCGGCACCATTAAAAATCAAAAGTTCTCTTCGTCTTTGCTTATGGAAAATTCCGGTCAAAACAGTCAGCCGCAGTCTCCGGTCTGCGATGCTCAATGCGAGGGGAAAGACGACTCGCTTCATAAGGATATTCTTTGCGAAGTGAGAGTGGACACCGGCTCAAAATATCTGGCGCTCACACCCTCTTCATTAAATTTGAAGGAGAAGGATTGGTGCGTGATACGCAAGGAAAAGGTGATGGATTACGGACAGATCGTTAAAATATTCAAGTGCGCGCATCTTCCGAAGGTGAAACAGACGGCCGAAGAGAGCGTTCCGAATGTGGACCGGAAGGCGACTATGCAGGACCAGAGCAAGGCCAACGAGAATTTGATGAGGGCGAAATCGGCTCTCAGGACTGCCGCTCAATACATACAAAATCTGAACCTGCCGATGAAATTGCTCAACGCCCACTATTCGCTCGACATGAAACTTGCCACTTTCCAGTTTTCCGCGCCGGGAAGAGTGGATTTCAGAGAGCTTGTGAAACAGCTTTCACACGGACTTAATACCAGAGTAGAACTTAGGCAGATAGGTGTTCGCGACGAGACTGCTTTGCTTGGCGGATTCGGTGTTTGCGGAGAAATCTTATGCTGCTGCAGGTTCATCAGAGAATTTGCGCCTATAAATGTTAGAATGGCAAAGGAACAGGACTTGGCTTTGAATCCGGCGAATATTTCAGGCATCTGCAATCGCCTCAAGTGCTGTCTCAAATACGAGCATAAAGGCTACCTCGAACTCGAAAAAGGAATGCCGAGAAGGGGAGCATTCTGCGATTGCGCCGAAGGACGCGGAAGGGTTGTTGACAGGAATCTTCTTGCAAGAAAAGTCTCTATTCAACTTGAGGACACAGGCAAGACGATATCCTGTCCGGTTGAAGAAACAAGGCTTGTCTATCTTGAAAAATACAAAATGCAGGGCGCTCCGGAGGCGGCAGACTTATTTGAGGGGCTTAATGAGGAAGAAGCCAAAGCCCTCAAGGAACTCGAAGAGTAAATCTTCACCGAAAGGATATGTCCGTGTGCGGACATATCCTTTCGGTGAA
>JAGVIF010000481.1 GCA_020056205.1 Lentisphaeria bacterium
ACACGACGACATCCCAAGGAGAAAGTAAGCGAGAAGTTCTAAAGCTCTAAAATGCGGAAGATTGAGAGTGTCAATGTGTCAGAGTATCAAAGTGTCGATAATTGGATGATTGCGCGATTTAAAAATCCGCAAATCACCAAATCATAGGGTTGGAGTTCACAGCGTTAGCGTGGGTTTTAAAATCTAAAAACTTTTCGTGTTTTTTCGTGTATTTCGCCTGTCCTGAGCTTGTCGAAGGGTTGTTAAAAATCGAAAATTCTGACTCCTGAATTCTGGTTGCTTTTCAATCAATTGCGATGCCGATAGCGATACCGACCCCGACCCGAATGGCGCTAAGTTAAGGCAGTTGCCACAGGGTAACTCGGGTCTATCTGACCCGATAATAGCGGGTCAGATAGACCCGCGCCACTTCGAATTGCACCTTAACTTAGCGCTATTCGACCCCAAAAAAAGCGGACAGGCTCTATTTAATATAATTTTCGGGTCCGAAACTACTCTTTTCCCTTTATAACATTTTCGAGATCACGAAGAACCTTGTTGGGTCCAAGATAATCTGCTCCTTTGAATGAATCGGAAAGAACTTTTCCTTTCGTATCGAGCATAACAAGGCAGGGGATTCCGTCTCCGGCGTAGCCGTTCAGTTTTGATTTCTCGTTTTTCCCAAACGCTATAGCGGCCCACGGCATTTTCGTGTCGATCATATAAGCTTTCATATCCTTTTCGCTTTTTTTGGGTCAAACTTGAATCCTGATTTTGAAAATAGAGGCACAAGAAAAACGGGGATTTTTAATCCCCGTCTTTTCAAAAGAAGCTTTTTATAGCTTAGGAAAGATGTTTGCTGACGAGTTTCGTCATTTCAAACATTGTGACCTGCGGCTTCTTGAAGATTGGTTTGAGTTTGTCGTCGGCGTTGATGTTGCGTCTGTTCTTCTTGTCCTGAAGACCATTTTTCTTGATGTACGCCCATAGTTTCTTTGTGACTTCCGTTCTTGGAATTGGTTTTGCTCCAACGACTTCCGCAAGCTCGTCGCTCGGGGTCACTGGCGCCATGAATTTCGCGTTTGGTTTCCTTTTCACCATCTTTCTTTTCCTCCCTTTGAAGGTTTTGAGATTGAAAACTAATACAACTTAGCAGTAGATAAATGAAAAATCAAAGCGAAATTTAATAAAAATTGAAGATTTTTTAAGATTTCTTATAGACGGGCAAAAGACGGCATTGAATGAAATTCCCGCAAAACCAGCGGTAGTTGCCCGAATTCTGATAGATATTTGCTCGCGTAACGTATTTATTATTAACAAGTTGTATTTTTTAGAGAAGGACGCGGCAAATCATTATTTGAACATTTTCTTTATAGCTCTTGTTGAAGTGCCGGCATCATTTTGGCCAACGGGGACGGAGAAAGTCATCGTGCAGCCCTTGTCCTTTTGACCTGTGGCGTATATGGTCCCGCCGTGGGCTTCAATTATTTTTCTTGAGACAGCCAGGCCGAGTCCGCTGCCGGCCATTCCTTTTGTTGTCGCGAACATATCGAAAATGGCCGATGCCTTTTCCGCCTCAATGCCGACGCCATTGTCAACAATAGAGACCATGATGTGGTCTTTTTCGTCGTTGAATCTTGCGCTTATTATGACTTTGCCCGGCGATTCCGGCCCTGTTTTTTCCATTCTTTCGAGGACAGCCTGTTCCGCGTTCGTAAGGAGGTTGAGTATGACTCTGTGCAATCCTTTTTCATCGGCTTCAATGCAGAGAGGAAGCTCGGAGGGATCCCTAGTGACGGATATTGATATGTTCTCCTGTTTGAATTGCGGCGCCATCAGTTCGGAGAGTTCGGTTATTATGTCGTTCAAGTCTATCACCCTTAAATTGAGCTTTTGATCTGTGGTGAGATTTAGCAGGTCAAGAGCGAGGTTGCCGAGCCGCCTGTGGTTTTTGCTGAGGATAAGAAGCGCCTCATTGGCAAGATTCATGTCGCTTTCATCAATGCCCATCTTTAGAAGGTTGAGGCTGCCGTCAAGACCGGCGATTATGTTTTTTATGCAGTGGGAAAGCCCAGCCGCCGTTGTGCCGGTCGCGACCAATCTCTCATTTTTAAGGTTGAATTCTATAAGGCGCGTGTTTTCAAGCGCCATGCCGGCCGTGTGGCCGAGAACGGTCAACAGTCTGAGGTCGTTTTCGTTGTATTGTCTTTCGGCGCTTGTCAAGGATACGTATATCATTCCGTTGAGTTGCTGTTTTCCAAACATAGGAACACACATAATGCTCATAGACGCCGGTTTGCCGCCTTCCGCAAACGGCTTGAACGGGTCTCCGACTCTGTTGCCGGTTGAAAGGACGGCTTCGTGGTTTTCCCTGACAAATTCAACGATGTTGCCGTTAATGGCCTCTTTTGAAAATTCCGTCAGCTCGTTTTCATCCTTTCTTCCCGAAACAGGAACAAAATGTCCGCCGTCAACATCGTAGATTAAGAGAAATGCGGTGTCGCACTGGACGGTATTCATAATCGCCTTCGTTGTGCGCGGATAGAGCTCGTCTTCCTTGAAAATCGAAGTTATCTGGTTTTGGAATTTGTATATGAGAGAAAGCCTTTTGTTTTCTTCTTCTATCAGTCTTGATATTTCTTTTTGTTGTTCCGCCGGGACAGGCTGCGCTGAAGCCATGGTTTCAGGTTGTATTCTGTATGTGACGAGCGGCATATTGACAGACTGGGTGTCATCTCTGGAAAACATGTTAAAGAGTTCAAATATGGAATTTCCAATTCTGACCGATGTCCTGAGCGGGAGAATTGACTTTTTCGTCAATTTTTTGCCCATCATCCACGAGCCGTTTGTGCTGTTTAAGTCCTCTATGTACCAATTTCCTCCCTCCCAGTTCAATTTGCAATGCACTCTTGATATCAGAGGGTCGTGTATTTGGATGTCCGCTTCCTGGCCTCTGCCAAAGGATATCTCTCCTTTCTGGGCTTTAAATTCCGAGCCCTTCATGGAGCCGCCCACCACTTTTATGAGCGTGTCGCTAAAATCTCTGAGACGATTGGCCATGCCGCGTTTCTCCGGTTTTTACTTTACTATAACCTCTCCCTGAAAAAATTCTCCAAAATAGGCAAGAATTTTTTTTACATACTTTTCCGCTTCCGTATCTATATCCAGATAAGCCTTGGCAAACTCGTACGAATCCGAAGCCCTTAACACCAGCGGAATTTCATCTTTTGGCAGCGGCAGGATTGAAGAGTATATATCGCAGGCCTTATCCCTGATGTCGCTGACAACTCCCGCAAGCTCGTGAAAATGCGCGGTCAGCGCGAGTTCAGTAAGCGGCGGAGCGAGCATTTTCAGTTCTGCGAATTTCGCAAATCTTATTGATACCTTCACCGACGGGAAAAATTTGCTGAGCGGGCATACTGACAGTATTCCGTCTGAAATATACCTTTCAGATTTCTCTTCCAGCGATGAGATCAATCCTGCGGATGAGACAAGGAAGGGAGAATCGGCGTCAAATTTAATTTTGTCAACGACTTTTTCAGAAAGCGCTCCGTCGTCTTTCTGATATTGAAGCGCAAGACCCGTGACAAGTTGGGGAGCGGCGCGGTCAATTTTTATCTGCCGCAGAGCCGACGAAATTTTATTGCTGATTGAGAGCAGTGAACCGGCGCATGAGGGAAGGGTCTTCCCAAGATAATCTGCTATCGCGGCCGAATCGTTTGAGATTCTTCCATCGGAGAGGCTGTCGTTTTTTCTGAAACGAAAGGCGATGTTGACATGACCGGTTTCTTCGAGTATTCGCGATGCGAACGAGAATATTTCCTCCTTCCTGAATTCCCTTTTGTCCTGAGTCTTTAAAATAAGGTATTCCACCGATAAAGCGATGTCTTCGGCAAGCCAAGGCTCGTTGAAGCCGCACTCGATGCACGACCGGTATATCCTTGACTGCAGTTCTTCGGGACGGAAAGCTTCCATAGAGCCGTCCTCAAGGACAAGCATTATGCTGTCTCCGCTCAGGGTTATCATTTGTCATCCTCTATCTTTTTTATTTCTGTTATGAACTCCTCAACGTCCTCAAAACGTCTATAGACGGACGCGAATCGGACAAATGCGACCTCGTCGAGTTTGCGGAGAGCGTTAATCACTCTCTTGCCTATCTCTCTGCTTGACACTTCCTTGTCGTATTCGCTTTCAATCGCGGAAACCACCTCGTCAACAAGCTTGTCTATGTCGTCCTGGCTTACCGGCCGCTTCCAACATGCCCTCTCAACACCATCCCTAAGTTTATCCCTGTCAAAGTCCTCGCGCAGTGAATTTCTTTTCACAACTTTCAAGTCTTCCCTAGTGATAGTTTCGTAGGTTGTGAAGCGATGGACGCATTTCATGCACTCTCTGCGTCTGCGGACGCCGGCGCCCTCCCGTGTTATTCTCGAATCCACTACTTTGTCATCAAGACAGCCGCAATGCGGACATTTCATACAGGACAACCTCTATAAACTTAAAAATCCGGTAAAATAGATAATCCCTATTTTTTTTTTCAACCGTGATATGCTCTATAAGGCCGAAAAATCACTCAATGATGAAAAAATAGCAATCCGGTTTGAATTCCGACGGAATCTTGTCGAAGCTCTCGACACCGGAAAAAGGCGGGCCCTTTCTGAGATAATCAAGCATGGCGTCAACTTCATCGGCATTTCCCTGAACAAAAGCTTCCACATGCCCCGTTTCAAGATTTTTTGCGTAGCCGGACACGGAGGGAAACAAAGAGCTTTTTTCAAGAGCCCAGAAACGGAAGCCAACTCCGGTTACTCTTCCGCGTATGTTGACAAGATAAGCGGTTTTTTCCTGCCGTGAAATATTCACTGAACCGTCTCCTTAACCTACATTTTGCGGTTGAGTAGCGCCGCGCAGGCGCTCGGCTTGCTTAAATTAGGCGGCCAAAGGCCGCAACTCAGAATATCCAATATCCTACTCAGAATATCCAATGTCCAAGTTAAGATTTCCCGAAAATAAATTCAAATAGATTTTCGCAGGAGCAATGATTAAGTATTGCTTTTTTTACGAGGGTTTATATATTAGAGCCAGTTGCAGAACTCATAAACCGCGCCGTTGCAGATGCCATCGGAGGGCTCGCAAGTATTTTTGGCAGGGGCAATACCCGCAGCGGTCTTGC
>JAGVIF010000356.1 GCA_020056205.1 Lentisphaeria bacterium
CAAGACCGCTGCGGGTATTGCCCCTGCCAAAAATACTTGCGAGCCCTCCGATGGCATCTGCAACGGCGCGGTTTATGACTTTTGCAACTGGCTCAGGGATATTGTTTCTGAAAAACAGCGATGGCGGCAACGAAATTAGAAAAATCAGGCGGTCCATTATGAGAATATTGTTATTGTCCACAAATATCTTTTCCGAGCCATATCCCGTCTATCCGCTGGGGATGAGCGTAGTAGCAGGAGCGTTGACTGCCGCCGGACATGAAGTCAGGCAGTTTGACGCAATGATATGCGGCAAGGAAAAGTGCTATGAACAACTGACCGGACTCCTGCGGGAATTCCGTCCCGACGCGATAGGGGTCAGCATACGCAATCTGGACAATGTGGACAGTTCCGACAAATCTGAACCGCTCATCCATAGCAGTATTGAGATAGTCCGGCGCCTGCGTCCGCTGTCCTCGGTGCCGATCATCCTCGGTGGCAGTGGATTTTCCATGCAACCGGCGGCAATCCTGCACATGACAGGGGCGGATTATGGCATCGTAGGTGAAGGCGAAGACAGCGCCGTAAAATTGATTGAACGGCTCTCCAATGGCGAAAACATCACGGAAAAACTGCATCGCTCCCGTACCGCGAAACAATCCGCGGCTATCTATCAGGACGACATCTTGCGCTTCTACAACGAAGAGACCAACTGCATCCCGCTGCAGACCAAGCGGGGCTGTTCATGCCGGTGCGCCTACTGTACCTATCCAATGCTGGAGGGACATCGCGTCAGGATGCGTGATCCGGAGCAGGTTATCTCGGAAATCATCACACTGCGCCAATGCTTTCCTGATGCCATGCTGTATTTTGTTGATGCGGTTTTCAACGATCCGGGCAAGCAATACATCGAACTGCTGGAACTGATGCTTCGCCGCAATGCCGTTGTGCCATGGAGCGCGTTTATCACCCCCGAACAACTGGAAGAGGAAGAAATCAAGCTGATGGCCGCCGCAGGGATGACTGCGGCTGATCTGGGCATTGACGCCGGCGCCGATGCCACTCTCGTGGGAATAGGGAAAAATTTCACCTTCAAAAATATTCCGAGAATCTGCCGCGCAATGCTGAAACTCGATGTCGGCGTAACCGCCAGCGTAATGTTTGGCGGTCCGGGTGAAACCCAAGAAACGGTAATGGACGGAATCGCGAATTTGCGTTCACTGGAACCGGTCTACTCAATAGTATTCTCAGGTATAAGAATATTGACAGGAGCGCCCCTGCTGGATTTAGCCAGACAAGAGGGAATGGTTCCGCCTGACTGGGACGGGATCCGAACACTTTATTATTTCGTCCCGGGTTTGACTCAAGACTGGCTTGATCAGACGCTGAAATCCGGTTTTGCCGGAAGCCGATACTGCATCTACCCGCCAGGATCGCGCAACGATCAGTTGAAAAAGATACATCGGTTCGGTTATGCCAAGCTAAAAAAACTCCAGTTGATGAAAGGCGCATCATGACTAAAAATTCAGAATATCAGTTCGATATAAAAAAAACGTGGTGCGTTATCCCTGTCTATAATAACGCCGGAACCGTGCTTGATGTGGCGTCCCGCTGTCTTCGGCAAATAGAAAATGTACTCATAGTTGACGATGGCAGCTCCGACTTGAATTTGAGCGAGGCCTGCGCTAAACTGCCGGTAACGCTTATCCGATATGCGGAAAACCGCGGAAAAGGAGCGGCAATCCTCACAGCATTGAAATTCATCGGAGAGAGAGATGCCGATTATATGATTACAATTGATGCCGACGGACAGCATTACCCCGAAGACATTCCCTTGTTCTTTCCAATACTGGCGGCCAATGATTATTCACTCGTAATCGGATGCCGTGATTTTTCAGGGGAAAATATTCCAATGTCAAGCCGATTTGGACGCCGCTTCGCCAATTTCTGGATGAAACTTGAAACAGGTCTTGACGGCGGCGACTGCCAAAGCGGATTCCGCGCTTACCCTGTGAAATATCTTGTCCAACTAAATTTTCTATGCCGAAAATACAATTTTGAGACCGAAGCGCTTGTCAGATGCGTCTGGGCGGGACTCGAACTTCATGCGGCGCCGGTTCGTTCATGGTATCCTGAACACGGGAAAAGAATATCCCACTTCCGCCCATGGATGGATAATTTCAGAATTTCCTGTATTCACACTCATCTTTTGGCGCGGCGAATACTGCCGATACCAATCAGGCAATTAATTCCTCGACCCAAGCCATCAATTTCAATTTTCCATTTGCCGCGCCTGCTATCCGCTCTTCTGCGCGAAAACGCCACGCCCGGCGGACTTGCCGCCGCCGCCGCCGTTGGCACAATCCTCGCGGTCATTCCAATCCCAGGCTTCCATTCCGTCGCGATACTCTACATCACCGCGCGGCTCCATCTGAACAAAGTCCTGCCGCTCGCAATTCAGAATCTTTTCATGCCCCCGCTGACACCGATCCTCTGCATTGAACTGGGATACCGGCTACGCAATGGAACATGGCTGACCGAATTTTCTTTCACTACGCTTTGCGCGCAAATACACTACCGCGTAGCTGAATGGTGGCTGGGCAGTTTACTGCTGGCGCCTATCTTTGCCGTCTTGATGGCTGGTGTTACCTATATTGTAACGGCGTTTATTCATCGCTGCAAGGACGAAAAGCAATGAATGACAAACCGCCAATCCGGGTTCTTAGCGCCACGAGGGGCAACTCGTTTGGAGTCGGTTTTTTCCGGCTTCTGCTGAAACTTGGAGGCATAAACCGCGCCTGTGAATTTGTCTGGTTCATCGCATTGTTTTATGTCCTGTTTGACCGCAAGGCGAGACGCTCGGCTATGCCATACCTGCGGCGCCGCTTTCCGGACGCCGGGTTATTCCGCTTATGGTTCTGCGCCTATCGGCTGATGGTCAGCCAGGGACAATCTCTTCTGGCGGCGGCGGCAGTCAATATAGGCTCTGAATATTCTATCGGCTCGGAAAATGATGTCGAAGTCCGGGAGCTGGTCAAATCAGGGCGCGGCATCATCCTGCTGATCTCGCATTTCGGTCCTTGGCAGGCCGCCATGTCCGCCAGTTTAATGCATGGACGGAATGTGACAATTATGGCGCAACGCGACCAGAATCTGAATGTTGATAAAATGATGGCGGTAAAGAACATCGGCGCGACAATCAACACCATTTTCACCGATGATTTCTCCGGCGGAATCCTTGACGCCATGTCCGCCATAGAACGCGGCGACATAGTCTGCATCATGGGCGACCGCTGCCGCGAAAAAGAGGGTCTCCTGATTGACTTTCTCGGTGAACCCGCAAGATTTCCGCTCGCCGCATTTTATCTTGCGGCAAAATGCGCCTGTCCCGTAGCGCCGATCTTCGTGTTCCGTGGACGACGCAACGACAATCTGATGTTTCATTTCGGAAAACCGCTCCATCCGGAATGCAATCTTCAAAGCCCTCATCGCCGTGAAAGCCTGCGCCCCTATCTTGCCGCGTATGTCGCCGAACTTGAGGCCGCTTCACGCAGACTCCCGTTCCAATGCTACATCTTCGAAGATGTCTGGAAGAAAACCTCATCAATGTATACTCTATAAGGCTGAAAATTGCGCATAGATTGCGAAGATTTTGAGAATTGATTCGTATTCTGAGAGCCCGACGATACCGAGGTATCGAAGGCGGCAGTGCTCCGTAACATA
>JAGVIF010000080.1 GCA_020056205.1 Lentisphaeria bacterium
AGTTCTTTGTTAATGGGCTTGACACCCATTTTTGATGCGGTAAGGTGTGGGGACAAAGCGAAAATTTATAAACCAAACGGAGGACACTATGAAAAACTGGGAAAAGGCAGGAATTGTAATCGGGCTGTTTGTGACGGCGGGAATCGTCGTCATCGCAACGCCGCCAAGCGGAAAGATGACGATTAAACCAACTCTAAATCTTGTGGATCACACGGCTCAGGTTGAGGTGACAGTAAGTCCGTCCGATGCCAAGTTTACGAGGACAGACCCTCCTTCCGGTTGTAAATTGATAGGAAAACCCGGTGTTCATGTTTTGAAATTCGGGATAGAGAGTTTCCCTAATACTCCATCTCTTGCAACCGTCAAGGGGATAATCACTGTTACAGTTCCTCCGGGCGGGCCGCCGGAAGCGCCTTTTCCGGTTTCCGCGAAGGCGTGGTTTATAAAGTTTCAAAAAGACCAAGTTGTATTTGCTGGAACTGGCTTAAACCCCAAAATAACGATGACCGTAGAATACTTACCGAAAGAAGCTCTAGGTGTATCAGCGCAAGGACAAGTCAAAAACCTCAAGGGGCTTACAAGTTCAAAGCCGTTCCATGCGAAAGGCAAATATGAAGGAGATAAAAAAGTAATCCTTACCGGAGGAGAAGGGAAACTTAAGGCTGTTTTTGAGTTTACGTGGGAAAGAGCTAAGAGCTATACGGGACCTGAACCAAAGCTCTACAGTGGCACGGCGAAGATGGAAAGCCTTGTTCCCAAGGGATGGGAAAGCGATGCATACACCCATAATCTCGGGAATTGAAAGACAAATGTGTTTTATGAAAGACATATCTCGGAAACATTTAATAATGGCTTTGTTCATGCTGTTTGCTATGGCTGGAGTTCAGTCTTACGCCGAAAATGAACAGAGCAAAAATGGACATGTCGGGATATTCTCCACCCTGACAGATGAGCGCATTGACATCAACGAGAAATATCGCATTCTCGATGAATTTATGGCCGCAAAGCACGGAGAGAAAGCAAAGAAGCCATCAGCAAAAATATTGTCCGATCTGCTGAAATATTTTTCTTCCTTTGACGGAGATTCGTCATTGTTGTTCACTATCCGAAACATCCTTCTGGCAAATGGGCAAAGGGGGAATATTGAACAAGTCTGCGTGTCGTTTCTCAAGACTGAAATAGCAAAGGCGAGAGAGCGGGATGTTTCCGGCATCGAGAAAGTCGCTATGATCATATGGCTGGTTTCAGACAGTCGAATCAGAGGCGTAAGTTCTCCTGACTCCGCCTATAATCTTCCTAAAGAAGTCACAAAGGCATGCTATGACATAAAAGACGAGGATATCAGCAATGCGCCGGATACCCCTGATGATGAAAAAATCCCAAGGGGGCTTTTGAAGAAAAATCTTTTCTCTGAATATATTTCTTACTTGTTTCTTGACTACTGTAAAGAAATACAGAGTCCTTCACGATTAGTCTACTTATTTGGCGGCGATTACACTAGTGGATTCATAGATATTTCTTACGATTTCATATTTAGCAATAAGAGAAAAAACTTTTTACTAAGCAAATTACCACTTCTTCCGGAGTCTGATCTTTTTGTGCTATACGCCTTATGCGGCTATATCCCTTACTTGACAGAAACGGACATCGGCAAGATCATAGACTATCTTAAAGTAAACCGCCATCTGCCAATGATATATCGGCCATATGCGTATCATGCCATATTGATATTACGCTGTGCCACACACAAGGAACTTAACAACTACAAGGACTTTGTGCAATGGTGGGAAGCCGATTCGAAGACATTCAAGATACTCGATTCAGCCTTGGATGCGGTCAGCAATTCCAATGATCCTAATGGATGGGAAATACTCGGAACCCAATTGGAAATTTGCTGGAAAGACATTGATATCGAAAAGGTTCAAAGCATCATTGAGAAGAGATACAACGATGCCATGCAAAGAGGAGACGAAGAATTAGCGTCGGCGATAGGCAGATCTTTCATTAATCGCCAAAGTTGTGAGCAGGAAAGCAAGTATAAAGAGGCGGTTCTTCAATTCCTTTCCTCCGTCACCGGCGACAAAATCGTGGACGAATGAAAGTAGAAAACGATTGGGAAGAAGTCAGGAGTCAGAATTCAGGAATCAGAATGGGAAAAAGGAAAAAAACTTTGTGGCTTTGTGCCCCCGAGTCCCCACGGCTCGGGATCTCCGACTTTGTGCGAG
>JAGVIF010000126.1 GCA_020056205.1 Lentisphaeria bacterium
AAGTGTAAATATTCACCGAAAGGACCTGTCTGCGTGCCTGCCTGAGCGAGTACGCTCGCAGTCAGGCGGACACCTGCCTACCGCTCCAGCGGGGCAGGCAGGCGGGGTTCGGTGAATATTTACGCTGACAGGATATCCCGCACCGCTTCGGGGGTTATGTCCGCGTGTTCGCCGAAGACCGAATTCAAGGATTTGAGCCGCCTATAGACGACGGCGGCGGCCTCTGAAGATTTTATATTATACGCGGACAACGTTGTGGGTACACCGACGGAATTGAAGAATGCTTCAATGGCGACAATTGTTTTCTCGGCGGCCGCGTCCTTGTCGGCGGCGCAAATACCGAATATCCGTTCCCCCATCTTGACCAGCTTATCAAGTTTGGCCTTCTTTTGCCGTCGTAACAAAGGCGGGAGAACCACTGCCAGTGTCTGCGCGTGATCAAGCCCGTAAACCGCAGTGAGTTCATGCCCGATCATATGCGTCGCCCAATCCTGCTGAACACCACAGCCAATCAGACCGTTCAGAGCGCACGTCGCGGACCACATGATATTGGCACGGGCATCATAATCCCGGGGATTGGCCAGCGCCTTCGGAGCTTCCTCGATCAGCGTGAGGAAGACCGCTTCTGCCTGCCGGTCCTGGAGAGGTGAATTGACATCCACCGTGAGGTATTGTTCTACCACGTGGACAAAGGCGTCCACAATGCCGTTGGCAGTCTGCTTTTCGGGAAGCGTAAAGGTGGTTTCGGGATCCAGGATTGAAAACTGCGGATAGACAAACGGGCTTGAGAAATATCGCTTCTCCATGGTTGACTTCCTGGACACAACCGAATTGGCGTTCATTTCTGTGCCGGTAGCCGGCAAGGTCAAGACGGTACCCAAAGGAATGGCTGATTTGACTTCCGCGCCTTCGTCTCCGGCGCCGGCGCGCAGTATATCCCAAGTATCCTTGCCCTGATAAGGCACGGCTGCGGCAATGAATTTACTGCCGTCAATGACGGAACCTCCTCCGACAGCCAGGATGAAATCCACCTTTTCCTTTTGGCATAATTTAACGGCCTTCATGCAGGTCTCATACAGAGGGTTAGCCTCAATCCCTTCGAACTCCACAACATCACGACCTTTCAACGCCTCCTTCACTTGGTCGTAGACCCCATTGCGTTTGATCGAACCGCCTCCATATGTCATCATGATGCGCCCTTTGGTCGGCGCCAATTCTCCAACCTGCGATATCGTTCCTTTTCCAAAAACAATTTTCACCGGATTATGAAACACGAAATTCAACATATTCTACCTCCCCTTGTTTTACCTATTTGTTTTATCTATAATATAGCTGATTGCAAAAGTGCGTGAATCCGGGGTGAGAGCAAAAACTTTCTGAAAAAAGGTTCTTACCTTCCCCGCATCCCAATTTTAAGGAGTATGCATGTCCCGATGAGTAATATTGTTCCAGAACGAGCTTTGTCCAGTTATTCCGACCGTAAAAAACAACAAAGAATTCAATGCGTACCGCCTTTTGCTTGAAAGGATGGATTCGATTTTGTGTGAAGGAGGCGATACTTTGCGCATGGGGAATTCTCTCCGATGGGAGGAATGCATTCCCCATCCGGAAGATTTCCGGGGTTTTTCCGCCAAATTCCCCTTAAGCTGGGGAGAATCCGCTTTTTCCGTTCCGAAGGCCGCCGCCGAGACGGAAAAAGACTCGAATTTGCGCGATCAGACTTGATTTTCACAGCCCCCCGGTCTATCTTTCTTTCATCATGAAAATCAAAATTCCTATCAATAACTGCCTGAAACTGATTGCAGGTCTAAAGCCTTGAACTCCAACTTTATGATTTGGTGATTTAGAGATTTAAAGATTTGAAGATTTGAAGATTTGAAGATTTTTCATTCGACATATAGTGTGAAAACGGAAAAAGTCAAGATTGTGCTATATTTTGTCGTTTTTGTGAACGAATATGTTATTCCCGCAGCGTAGGTCAAAGCCTGCCGCCGACTTCAACTTCAATGTTGTGGTCCTGCCGGTCATCGACCATGTGGACCTGCAGATCCTCCTGTTCATGATTGTCCACAGTGACGCTCCGTACAATCCATGTTTCCGGTCCAGATACACGGATTTTAATATGATAAACAGTTTCACGGTAACGATAATGGATAATAAACTCCTTCCAATCCGCAGGAAGTACCGGTTCGAATGACAGTCTATCTACTTCCAGTTTTAGTCCAAGCAGGCTTTCCACGAAGAAGCGGTACATCCAGCCTGCGCTGCCAGTGTACCAGGTCCATCCGCCGCGTCCCTCGTGTTGTTTGGCAGTATAAATGTCAGCGGAGACGACATAGGGTTCGACCATGTATTTTTCAATTTGACCGGATGTCCTGCCATGGTTGACGGGATTGATCATCCTTGCCACATCCCAGGCCCGTTTCACGTCATGAAGTTTGGAAAATGCCATTCCCACCCAGACTGCGGCATGTGTATACTGTCCGCCGTTTTCCCTGACTCCGGGGATATACCCTTTGATATAGCCGGGAGAAAGATCAGACTTGTCGAAAGGAGGATCAAATAGCTGGACAAGTCCAAGGTCATGGCGAATCAGGTGTTTTTCCACTTCATCCATCGCCTGTCTGCTTCTTTCCGGATCCGCCGCACCGCTGAGTACGGCCCAGCTTTGAGGAATTGAGTCGATGCTGCATTCGGAATTTTCATGTGAACCAAGAGGGGTTCCATCGTCAAAATATGCACGCTTATACCATTGCCCGTCCCAGGCGTTCATTTCAATATTGTCCTTCAGGAATGCCTTCATCTCCTGGCACTTTTTGGCAAATTGCAGATCATTGTGTCCTTCAGATATCTTCTCGAACTGCTGAAGCACCTCTATAAGGAAGAAAGCCAGCCAGACACTTTCGCCTTTGCCTTTGATGCCAACTAGGTTCATGCCATCATTCCAATCTCCGCATCCCATAAGGGGCAGACCGTGTTCACCTATCCTAGACATGACAAGTTCGATGGCGCGCACACAGTGGTTATAAACCGATAGCGGCCTATCTTCGATATAAGGCATGTCATAATATGATTCCTCATTTTCAGGAACCTGACGACTGCTGAGGAACGGAGTTTTTTCGTCGAGAAGTCCTGTATCGTTAGTAGAGTGGACATAATGGCAGACCGCATAAGGAAGCCACAGACAGTCGTCTGAAAAACGTGTGCGTATGCCGCGGCCCGACGGAGGGTGCCACCAATGCTGGACATCGCCTTCATTGAACTGACGGCTGGAGCAGAGAAGGATATGGCTTCTCAGCATATCCGGCCTGCAATGAAGAAGCGCCATGGAATCCTGCAGCTGGTCCCGGAAACCAAAAGCGCCTCCCGACTGGTAGAATCCGCTGCGTCCCCACATGCGGCAGGCTATCACCTGATATAACAGCCAGTTGTTGACGAGGAGATTCAATGCCATATCGGGTGTCTCCACGTTAATTGCTCCCAGGCAGTGTTTCCATGAATCCCATATTTTTTCAAGGGCCTGCCAGGCTCCGGTCCTGTAACCGTATTTCTGGATGATGCTTCTCGCCTCCTCCTTGCTGTTAGCTCCGCCAAGGATAAAAACAACATGGCGCTCCTGGCCGGGTGGAATTGAGACATATGCTTGGATTGCAGCACAGGGATCAAGGGCTGGCCCTACCCTGCCGGAAAGACCTTGTCTGAACATCGCGGCAGGTCTTTCCAGAGATCCATTGCGGCCGATAAACTCCGTACGGTCTCCGGTAAATGTGCGTTCAGATTCGCTTGTCTGCGCAAAAACAATTACGTTGGAAAACTCGGCATTGAATGAATTGGTCAGGAAAACAGCGTTTGTCTGAGGATCAATCCTGCTGACCACGTGCATTGAGCTGCGGCCCTGCATTTCTCCCACTGAACATTCCGCAAAAGACGTGACAGACATCCTTCTTTCGCGGTCGGACAAGTTTCTAATTTTGATTATCGTTACCTTTACCGGAGAATCAACCGGAACATATATCAATGTTTCCGAAATAATATCGTTTTGCCTGTGATCAAAAGCGGAGTAACCCAGGCCGTGCCGGCAGACATAGGTGGTTGTACCGCGGGCTGGACCCGGTGTCGGAGACCAGAAAGCCCCTGTCTGCTCGTCCCGTATGTAAAATGCTTCACCTGATGTTCCGCAGACCGGATCGTTATACCATGGAGTAATACGGAACTGCCGGGCATTTTCAAACCATGTGTAACTCGGCCCTGTCTCGCCTATCACACTGCCAAATTTGCTGTTGGCAAGAACATTCACCCAAGGCGCAGGAGTCACCGTGCCGGGCGCGAGGATAATCACATATTCATGTCCGTCCTGGGTGAAACCACCATAGCCATTGAAGAAAATAAGATCCGTCCTCGTGACCGGAATGTCTTTCTCCATGGATGGAACTGACCGTTTTGGCACGAAACGCGACGACTTCACTTCACTGCGGAATCTCCATTCAACTTGTTCAGCGAATGTTCCCGCCCTGTCCGTCATATATACACGCGCCGCGGCCTGAAGAAGAAGACGGTCTTCTTCGGCGATTTGATCTGTGGTCCGAACAAAAATACCCCCATGCTGGTCCAGCATCTGCGCCTCCGAATCCGAGGATATGATACCAGTGATCTCATCTCGGAGAGTCTGACGGTATCCTGAGATCGTATCCACCCAGAGGACAAGATCCAGACGCAGCCCCTTGTTGCGGTAATATGCGTAACAGCGTACTGCCTGCCTCACCAGGTCGAGTCCTTCCGGGTCCATAGTATGGATGAGCATTATCGGCAGGTCTCCGGAAATGCCGTATCTCCACAATGAAGACTGATTCCTGTTGTTGTGGGAGATTATGCTCGAACTGGCGCGATGGCGCGCGTTCGCATAAATGATTGCGCTTGCGAGCCGTCCGAACAGCTGGGCATCGGCTTCCGTTGCCCGGAGATGCTGGAGAAGTACCTGGCTGTTAGTCCATGCAATGTCAAAAACGCGCTCGGCCAGGCGGTAATCTCTGTATTTATCTATGAGAAGAAGCGTATGCTCCCTGGTGGATGAGATTCCCATTATAATGTCCACCATGACTGATGCGCCAGGAGGAACAACGACTCTGCGCCTTATTGACACTATCGGATCAAGCGCTATGCCGGCAGTATTTGACAGCTGACCAACGCTGTCCATCGCAGCTGGATTCGATGGGCTGCGCGTCCTCCCTACAAATTTTTTACGGTCAGTTTCAAATGAACATCCGGCAACAGGCTGTCCATTGTGTACAACCATGCTTTTAAACATCCACGGAGTTTTTTCTTCTTCCGACCGCGGGCGGCGGGTGCATAAAATAGCGGATTTATCGGGAAGCAGTTCCGTCTGTATGAAAAGGCTGTTGAATACGGGGTGCGAGATATCTGCCAGCCCTTCGGCTAAAACTACTTCGGAGCAGCTGGTCAGATCGAGTGTCCTTTCCCTGGATGAAAGATTGCGTATTGTCATGCGCCTTATTTCGATGTCGTCCTCTGGAGAGACTGATATCCTCGTGCAGGATTCGATCTCATTGTACACGCTGCGAAATTCAACGAGCGCCTGCGAGAATATGACTTCATACTTGCTCGGACGGATACATATCGGCTGATATGTGGTGGACCAGAACCTGCCTGATTTGGCATCCTGCACATAACAGAACAATCCATAGCAGTCCCTTGTTATATCCTCCCTCCAGCGCATCAGGTCCATACCCTGCCATCTGCTGAATCCGCCGCCCGCGTGTGTCACCATCACATTGTAGCGTCCATTGCTTAGCAACTGTACGCGCGGCGCCTCCGAGTCGGCATTTGTATAGACACGCGTTATTGATTCCTTGATCTGGGCTTCGGTTTTGTTAGAAAGTCCCGAATGGGGATGTGCAATGAGAGAGGATTCGTTAAGAACCGGAGGAATGCGTTCTTGAAGAAGCAGCAGGGATGATCTCATTTCTGGATCCGAAGTAAATCGTCTCTGCATTGGCCTGTTGAGAAGCACATGCGCCAGCGAGAGCAGGCTCATGCCGCTGTGATGGGTCATATAGCTCCATACTATTGCCCGGTCCTGTCCCGCCGGTATCCGCGTGGCCGTATAGTCCACCGCCTCATACATGCCCATCCTGCCAAGAATTCCATCTCCCGCAAGCCTCTGCAGGTTCAGACATGCCTCCAATGGCATGCAAATAAGCCCCATCACTGATGCATAAGGCGCAATTACCAGCTCTTCGGAAAGCCCCCTCATGAGACCAAGGTCCGGAACACCGAAAGCACGGTATTGGTATGTCCTCCTGGCATCGATAAGATTATATGATGATTCAGATATCCCCCATGGAACCTGGCGCTTTTTCCCGTATATGATCTGCTGCTTCACGGCATTGCGGCATGAGTAATCGGTCAGAGTGCCTTCATACGCGGGCATCAAAAGGCTGGGCATCAGATACTCGAACATTGAACCGCTCCATGACAGCAAAGTGGGAGGACCCGTTTCCACCTTAGCCTGTTGGCGTCCGAGAAGGAACCAGTGCTCCTGGGGGATACGTCCCTGTGCAACCCCTATAAAACTGCAAAGCCTGGCCTCAGAAGCAAATAGGTCGTAATAGCCTTTGTCCATCGTATGGTTTTCAAGATTGAATCCGATGGAAAAAAGTTTCCGGTCTGTATGGAAAAGGAATTCCAAATCCCAGTCGGACAGCTCCCGGCACTCTTCACCGAGCTGTTCAAGTTCATATATCCAGCTGCTCGCATAGATACTTGCTTCAGATATGTGGCTCCGGAGAACATTGAGCCATTTCAGGATTTCCGCATCTTGAGGTAAATTGCCTTTGTCCAAGGGAATATTTCCTGTCCAGATTTCAATACGAGCTTCCCACTTCTGACTTAGAGACGCCAGTTCGGAAAGAGTACCGTTCCGGTAAAGATCGGAGAGTAAATCCTCAAACTCCCCGGGAGGGAGCATTTGTCTGTATTTTTCAAATGCAGATCCCGCAAGGAATTCTCCTTCCAGCCATGGAGCAATCCGAACAACATCATGGATGAGGATTTCACATTGCGTTCTCAATGCCGTCATCCACCAAAGCACTTCAAGGTTTTCAATGAATTCCGCCCTTAACTGGAATTGTTTTGAGGTAAGATTCTTCAGGACAAGATATATGTCTTTCAGAGATGCCGCGGGCTTGGAATCAGTGAGTATAGCCTTGCTGAAATGTGCGACAGCCTGAAGGGCGTCAGCGGCATTCGGGGCAGGCTTGGCGGAAATGGCGAGGGCCGCCTCCTCCTCAAGAATCCGGGCTGTGTCCTTGATGCCTTTAATCCATTGATCTGAAACCATGCGTGAAGTTTTCAATTCAAGCAGACCTCCGCGCAGCACAATAAGAGATCCTACCAGATTACCGCTGTCGACCGTGGAAACATAGCGGGGCCTCATGGCGCGCAGGGTTTTGGTTTCATACCAGTTGAAAAAATGCCCGCGGAACCGTTCCAACCGGCGCATTGACTTAAAAGCATCCTGTATTCGGCTGATCAAATGGCTTGTGCTGATATAACCGAAATCGCGGGCGGCAAGCGTCGAGAGGAGGTACATGCCGATGTTTGTGGGCGAAGTCCTTTCAGCAATCTGAAATTCAGGTTTTTCCTGAACATTGTCCGGAGGCAGCCAATTATTCCCCGGCCCCACAAACTCTTCAAAATATCTCCATGTCCTCCTGGAGATTTTGCGCAGGAATGCCGTCTGGCTATTATCCAGATGGACATGGATATTTTTCGACGGCCGGCTGATGAGCCAGGCGATAAGCGGCGCCAGTATCCAGACAGCTCCTAAAGTCATTGCGATAAACAACGATACGCCTCTCTGCTGGAAACCAATGATGCAGCAGAAAATTCCCGCGGCAGGATTGATCCACATCCGTTTTAATACCGATATGAAACTGGTATTTGATCGGCGTTCGACGCTTCTTGCTGTCTGCCATTCAAGGAAATTGCGACGGCTGATCGCCCTGCGCCAACACACCTTGAATATCGCATCGATGTTCATTGAAGTTTCAAAAGGCAGAAAAATAATCTGCAAGAACTCCTGGAAAAGGTGTCGCAACTGCAAGTTCAGGGTGTGTCCGATATGGTAATCCCACGCGACTTTGCCGGGTTTAATGCACACCCCCCACATCGTCTGGATTATTACAGGGAGGAAAAATATGGACAGCATGGCGGCTGCCCAGTGAAAAACATCTTTAGGAAAGATTATACCGACAAGGAGAATCAGGAGAAATATGGCAGGCGCCACCAGGCTGCGCCGCAGATTATCAAATATCATCCATCTTGCCGTCAAGGACAAACTGTTATGAGTGATTTTGCCGGTTCCATCGGGAACTGTCGGTAACAGCCACCTTATGATCTGCCAGTCCCCGCGTATCCAGCGGTTCCTGCGGCTTATATCTACGAGGTACTGTGAAGGATGATCCTCTATCAGGTCGACATCGTTGACATATCCGCATCTCGCATGAAGGCCTTCAATAAGGTCATGGCTGAGGATTGTATTTTCAGGAAATCTGCAGCCTGCCGCCGTATCGAACGCATCAACATCATAGATCCCCTTTCCGAGAAAAGGAGTTGTCCCGAGCATGTCATGGTATACGTCGGAGATTTCATGCGTGTAGGGATCTATTCCGACATCTCCGGAGAAGAACTTCGAATATAATGAGGAGGAGGCGCCGATGAGGCTCATGGATATCTTGGGTTGCATGATTCCATAACCCTTGCTTACGCATCCGGTCTGTTCATCAATCTTCGCAGAGTTGAGAGGATGGGCTATTGTCCCTACAAGCTTCCAGGCTGCCGACGGTGGAAGCTGCGTATCCGAATCCAGGGTGATGACATAACGGACTGCCTTGAATAAATCCTGCTTTTCTCCGGTGACATTGATTATTCTTCCTGGCCTGCCGCGGATAAATGCATTGAGGTCGTTGACTTTTCCCCTCTTTCTCTCGTAACCCATCCACTTTTGTTCAGACGAGTTCCATTCTCTTTTCCTATGCAACAGGAAGAAGACTGCTTTATCGCCTGTCACATACCGTTTATTGAGAGATTCAATTCCGTTCTTTGCATAATCCAGCAAATCACTGTCATTTTCCGCTGTTTTCTGATCTGAATCAGTAAAATCTGTTACCAGGGCAAAAATCAAGTTGGGATCGCGATTTGCAACGTGACATATCTCCAGGCCTGATATAAGTTCATCAATTGATGAAGTTCTGGTGAGCATTGTTTGTACAGCCACAAGTGTCCGGCATTTGTCGGGAATGCCTTTTGAGAAATCCATACGCGGCAACGAACGGGGAGGAACAAGGGATGTTGTTATCCAGTTGACAATGGATATTGCAGATCTCGACGCCAGCATTATGAAGAGGATTGCAATTGCCGCAAGGGCGATTCCCCTGTGAATAAGATCGGACTGGATTCCAAGGATTGCAGTTCCGGCGAGTACCAGCGACAGTACCGTTACCATTCCCAGGTAGAGAAGAAGAGGATTTCTGCTTAAGAGTTTTCTAACGGCTTCTCGAAACATGAACCGGGGTTTTACGATGCTTCGAAGTTCAGCCAATCCTTTATCCACCAGGAAATAGCCGACGTGGCTCTCTCTATGATCAAATCCCTGATTGTCCATCCTCTTCGCGGCAGTTTTTATTGCCTGGGAGACTATATCCTCCTCCTTTTTCCGGCTGTCACGCGCAAGCTTTTCCACCGCATGCCGGTATGCGTCCCGCGTGCGGAAATCCATCAGCCCATAAATGCCTGAAGGGTCTTTCCTAAGTCCTTTTTCTGTTACGCTCTGTTCTTCAATAAAAGGTTTCCAGTCGGTCTCGCCGAGAGCCCGCAGACTTGTTATGCTGTTGCCGATAGACACTTGTTCCGTGGCCTGCTCCTGGCTTTCAGCCTGCAATATCTGTTCAATCGTCTGCCCCTCCTCTGCAAGCTGACGTTCAAGCCAGTTGATCACAAGCCCCATGGAAAGATGCTGGCCTTGTATCCGCATCGTCAGTTCGGCGATGAACGAATGTGAGAGTTTTGGAGACTCCTTTACAAAATCAGCCAGTTCCGTTATCAACCCCTTGGAATCTTTGCTTGCCGCCGCCAGGAACCTTTCAGCCCATGCTATTGCCGAATCGCGATCCCTCCTGCGAAGGGCTATACGGTGGGCCACGCGGCGGAGATTCTCAATGAGCGCCAGTCTGAGCATTATAGGTATCGCCCATAGCTCACCAAGGGAAAGATGCTGGACAGCCTGATACTCTCCTATGAAATGCGATAGGTTGTCGACATCCACCCTGCCATCAGTATGTGAGACAAGTTCAAATGCCAGATCATAAACTCTTGGATATCCTTCATGCTTTCCTGTCTTTAATCGTGGCAACTGCCTGCCGTAGCGCTTCGGAAGATATTCTCTTGCGAGAAGGATCTGTTCTTCAATCACATAGTAGTTGTCCAGCAGCCATTCGGCTCCTGGCGCAAGCTGGCATTTATTGTCGAGAGCCTGTGAAACAATCCGGTGCGCCTCGCGTATCAATATCTTGTTTTCCGCAAGCCTGGAAAGAAGGAGCTCCCTGCCTGGCGCAGGATCTATTTCATATTCGCCGGCAAGCGCGCGTGCGAATTTCGCAAACTGGTCGCGCCCGAACAACTCGGCGCGCAGAGGCGCCTCCACTTCAAGGCTGTAGACATCCCTGCTTCCGAACACGGCTGGAATTTTGATTTTCATAATATTTTCACAGCCGTCCCACAGGTTGACGTATTTTTTATAGTAAAAGGGCTGAACATGGGTTATCTTTTTTAAACCAAAAAAAAGGAGAACCCAATGAAAACAGCCCGGCATCAGTTTAGCATCCTGAAACAGATTTGCGAACTTATAGAGTATAGCTTGATAGGTATGGACCCAATCCCCACTCCCTTTAAAAAAAACTTTTTACAATTGCCTCTATCCCCTTATATCACCATTCCCATTGGTCTGCCTTCGGTTTGCGCAGTACAACCTGCAACTCGGCGTCAGGCGTCAAATCAAAATACAGGATCATGTGGGTTTCGCCATCCACGTTCTTCGCCAACGTGTAGGATTGCGCCGTTGTCGAAATGTCCTCCGGAGAGGTCTTGTAATCAATGGGCAGCCCCCACAGGGCAATGGCATATTCAGTGAAACTGGACTGTGTTTTCATTTTCAGTTTGATCGTAAGCCCCGTGTCCTGACTGAAACTCTGAGAACGGATGATCATGACATCCGGAGTTTCAACAGCGCCGATGAGACTCCCCTTGTCGCCCTGCTGTTCCCGTGTGTAGTCAAACCACCAGATAGGATTTGGACATTCCCGTTCAAAACGGATTTGGCGTTTCTGGTCTTCGATGAGGATATACTCGCAGGATAGCGGATCCTTCAGGGGCAGTATTCCCTGCTTGTCGGGCAATACGGCGGTCTCACGCATCTTCCGCACGGTCGAAATCCGAGTGCTCCACGGTATTCGTTCCGGCGCACAGACAACGCCATAATTGTTTAACGAACCGTGAGTCCACCAGGCATCGTAGAGCAGGTGTTTGGTCTTACTGGCGAATACTGTTTGCGGCGTTACCTTGAAATGTCGGCGAAAATAATCCACCATGTCAATGGAACGGGTGAAGGCCAGCTTGTATTTCTTTGGCAGTTCAAACGCCAGCAATCGCTGGTAGCGCTCTATAAATGCGTTTATTCCACTGCGATCATCCCTGACTTGAAATACAGGATTCGGATTATCTCCCCACGACTTCTCGCCGCCGCCATAGAGTGGAGTGACAAAAGCCGGACGCCCATTCATTACAATCAAATTCTTGAACTCATCAAGCCCATCTGTCATGCAAGTTAATGTCCGGTCAAAACGCCCTTCGGAGGCGGCATAATGCCAGTCCACCGGTCCGAGAAAATGAAATGAACCGCAAAAATCCCACTGGTGGGAGACCACTTCTCCGCCGACATTTTGGTTCACCTTCCGGCAATCTCCCGCAGATGAGTAGTAGAGAAATTCCGGCATACCGATCCATGGCGCGCAATTCGCCTCCCAAAGCCCGCAGTGGTCATTGACGCCGATTTCGGCGAACGCCCGAGGGTAACCAGGGTCTTCGTTGTGCCGCATGTCCACCCGAATTGACCGATGGTCGAGCGTGTCCGGCAAAAGCGCACGGACTTTTGCCATGCCCTCTCCATACATGCGCACCCGCTCCTCGTGTGTGGCCGAAGGCATATCAGGGAATGCCGGCACAACCAGCTCTCCGAAGAGACGGTTGTAGTCGAGCAGTTTTCGGCACACGGCATCATCAGTGGAAAACTTCTCTATCGGATAGCGGTAATCCAGCGGGATGCCCATTCCATGGAATGTCGGCGTGGGATCCATTCCGAAAAATGTGGCAAACGACAAGACAATGTAGGTGTCATCAATCACGGCAAAATAGCGATAGTAGATTTCGGCGCCTGCCCGCCATTCCGCCATATAGTTTCCCGTTTTATTCGGTGTATAAGTCATGTCCGCCTGCCCGCCGGAAAAAGCCAGATGTGGTTGTTCGGACACCAGACTTTCCAGCCACTTGAAGTCACCGCTAGGCTTGAAAGCCGAATCGGGAGACGCCTGTTCCAAATACCGGGGATAGATTTTTAGCCCGCCGCTCGTAACGCCCGGCGGAAGCCGGAACTTGAATTCCAACGACTCCCCGAGTTTGAGAAGACGACTTGATGTAGTCCACAGCGGCGCGCCGGAATGGACAGACATGCCAACACCTCCAATCATCGCAGTAATCCGGAAAAAATGTAATAACAGGAAATCACTTCAAGCGGAACGTCCTTAATGTCCCGCAGGATTTCTCCGCCGCCAACCCTATGCGAACCGACACCGCCGCCTCGGAAGGCGATACGGCAGGGCGTTTTTCTCCTCTGACAAACGACAGGAAGTCAGACATGACGAACTTGTCGGCGCCTCCGTGTCCATCGGTGTTGGCCGAGAGCGGAATTATTTCCTCCCGCGAGGGGTCCCTGTGGCGAATGATGATTTCCTGTGAATTGATGTCGC
>JAGVIF010000286.1 GCA_020056205.1 Lentisphaeria bacterium
CCTTCGCGCGGCGGTTTCACTACCGCAGGCAATTCTATCTCCGGAATTTTATCTTTATTTTGGCTGTTTATCTCTACAAAGTCCGGGGTGGGGATGCGATTTTCAATCATTATTTTTTTGCACTTGATTTTGTCTATGGCATTTTTGCTTGAGCAGCTTGAGCACCCCACGAATTTTATTCCGGCATTTTCAAGTTTCTCCTGCATTTCGCCGTTTTCCCCGAACCCCCCGTGGAGAACAGAAAAGACCGCGTCCGCGCTTTTCATTTCAGGAGAGACTATCGGTTCTTTAATATCTATTTCCGTAACTTGAAAACCGGCATTGCGAAGAGCCTCCGAGACATATTTCGCCGATATAAGGGATACTTCTCGTTCGTTTGAACTGCCGCCTTTCAGGACTGCCACTTTTACCGGCGTTATGGAGTTGAGAATTTTGTCGAGGGATGCGGGATTTGCGAACTTGACTTCCGGCTTCAGGATGATTCCGGTTTTGTTGAAAACTTTTTCTTTTGCCCTTATCATCAGATTGACAATATCCTTTTCGGATGCTTCGCCTGAATTTATGAAATAGTTTGCATGTCTTTCGCTGACAAAGGCTTTCCCTTCTTTCATTCCCTTACAGTCCGACAAATCAAGGAGTTTTCCGGCTTTGGCGTCGCCGGGATTCAAGAAGACGCAACCGGCATTTCTTCCTTCTATCTTAAGGGTCTGTCTTTTTTTTATCGCATCGTTGATTTCTTTTTGTTCGGAGTCCGTGTTTTTACTTTCAAGCCTCAATATTGCCGCCAAAATGATTTTGTCCTCCGAAATATCCGAGCCGCGGTATGAAAAACTAATTTCATTTTTTGACGCCTTCCACATCTGCAAGTCAAAATCTATTCCGCAGATTTCCTCTATGAAATCGGATATGGAGACTCCGTCCGCTCCGGCGTTCATCTTAACGGCTCCGCCGATGGTTCCGGGTATTGCGGCGAGAGGAGAGAGTCCTCCGAATCCCTTTTCAGCCGCTTTTTCAGCCAAATCTTTAAGGCGGACTCCCGCGCCGACTGTCGCATGCGCTCTGCCGAAGCTTATCTCGTGAAAAATTTTGTTTGAGAGCCTGATTACAAGCCCTTTATATGGCTCGTCGCAACCCGCAATATTGCTTCCTGCCCCGATGATAAGCGGTTTTATTTTTTGCTGTTTGCAAAAACTCAGGACATCCCTGAGTTCTATGTCGTCGAACGGCTCCGCAAGAATGTTAACAAGACCGCCAACGCCTAATGTGCTTATTTCAGCCCACGGAACATCGAATCTTAGGGATTTGACTCCCTTCGCATTTTTTAAGTCTTCCATAAATTCATGCATTTTATTTTTTTGCATAAGTTCAGTAAATGTGTGCGGACACGCATAGTCAGGCTGGGGTTATCGAATTTATACCGCCTGTGATTCGCACGACGCGGAATATATGCTCAGAATTGATAAAGGCAAAAAAGAAAAAGTGTCACGGATTCAGAAACTTATTTAGTTCCTCGACAAGCGCATAAACTGTGGTGCATGGATTGGAACTTGATGGCGACGCAGCGCTGTTTTTGAAATTATCGTATAAACTCTTCGCCCATTTAATCGCCTGTGCCTGATTCCCTTTTGTCTTCAGCTTCTCATACATTTCGGGATCGTTTTTCTTATAAGGCTCATTAAGCAATTTCTCCTCTGATAGTTTCCTCTTATATCCATCCCTGTTCATTTCGGTATCCCTGTATTCAAAATGTAATATGTACCAGAATTCAAACGCTTCATTTGACCATGCGCACCTCATTCCATCCGATTCCGCCTTTTTTATAGCATTGTCAAAATCACAGGGAGCGAAACTGTCCCTATCAAAGACCACCCAGACTTGATCAAACTGAATATCCACATTTTTCTTTTTATCTCCGATTTGCTGAGCTTTATCAACAAGGCTTAAGGTGTTTGCCCCCAGTCCGGAAATTGAGATTTCCACTGTGTTTTTGGGGAGGTTCTTTTTAAACGCCTCAAAATAATTTGGCTCGGTTTTTATCCCCTCGCAGACAATAAGGATATATTCCCGTTCCACGCGTGTATCGCATAAACGGGACTGGTTTTTTTTAGGACGGAGGACCCAGTCCTTGTTGCGGTCAGTAAATTTAATCGGTTTTGCCATTTCCAGTCTCCTTGAAAAGCTCCCCGAAATTGCCGATATATGGAACTGCCCCATAACGTCCTCTTATATAATTCCTCTCAAACTCCTCATCATTCCTGATCTTTTTGCCGTCCTGCAGTTTGAATTCAGCCAAGGAATATAAGTCCGTTTCCGACTTCTGGTTTTTCTCCACAAACCATATTTGATCCCGCCGGAGATTTCCATAGTTCAAAAGATTGGTGTCGTGGACGGCAAATATCAACTGTGCATTGTTCGGGTTTGTTTCCTTGGAATTGAAAAGTCTGATAATGGACTTTGTCAACAGTGGATGCATTTTCGCATCAAGTTCATCTATGCTGACGATATGTCCGTTTCTCAATGAATCAAGAATAGGAGCGGCCATTAGGAAAAGCTTTTTGATCCCTTCTGATTCATCTTGAAAAAAGTCAAAAGCCGTCTTTCCAGTCTTTTCCGCGTTCTTAAATTTTGAATGGATACTGAGAATTCTTTTAAATTTTTTGTTCTGAATATCGCCCCTGATTTTTGTTTGAATCTCAGCAGGATACTTGTTTATTTCTTCATCGGACATCTGCATGTCAACCGTGATAATATCCTCGATTCCCATATCCGCCTTCTTTATGAATTCGACAAGCCTATTGTGAAGTTTTTCATCCTCCAGCATCTGAATACTTAAATTCTGATGCCGCATCTCCATCAGTCCGTGAAGCGGTCTGAACGACTTGAACCAGTCAAGTATTGCTTTGGATATTTTACCGTTAAACTGTGCAACCACGGAGATGAATAGGGCGTTATCTCGTGTTTTCGTCTCGATGTCAGTTCCTTCTTGAAACCGTTCAGTGAGTTCTATTCCGTCTCCTTCTCTGAAGAACAAAAGAGATTCCTTAAGTTTCTCAGAGACAAGAAGCCATTCTTTTCTGACAGCTTTTCGATCAGCTTCGAATCCATAACGGTATCTTATTCCTCCTGAAAGGAAAACTACTTCAAAATGACTCGGAGATTTTACCAAATCATCATCCAGTCTGAAAGGAACTACATCTATTTCTTCGCCAGCTTGGGTTTCCTTCGATGAATTGAGAACAAGCCAGCGCATTCCGATCATTGCAGAAAGCAAATTGGATTTCCCGCTCGCATTTGCACCGTAGATCGCAGCTGATTTGAGAAGACGAAACTTTCCCGCCTCAAAAACATTCTCCTCGTATTCCTTGATAGGATTGGCCGCTCCCATGCTGAACCGCACAGGCTTTCCAAATGATAAGAAATTTCCAACTTCAAAATCAATAAGCATAACGCACCTCGCAAAGTAGCATTTGAGAAATAATCACCAAAACGAATACAATTACATGGTTATAAGCAAAAATACAACAATAATTGAGAAAATATCGCAAAATAAAGCCTTCCAGCTAAAATACAGGTGGTGGCATCAGCGGCAAGTTTTAGTTTGGAGTATAGCTATCTTTTATTGGAAGGAAGTCAAGTTTTATAGACTTTTTCGGGGTCGAAAATTTTTGGGGAACAGATTTTCAGTTCTCCGTTTTCAAGTTTTCTGAAGAAGCACGATTTGTAGCCCTCGTGGCAAGCGGCCCCGCCTATTTGTTCGACTTTCAGGAGGACGGTGTCATTGTCGCAGTCAACATATATTTCTTTTACTTTTTGGACGTTGCCTGAGCTTTCGCCCTTTTTCCACAGTTTGTTTCGCGAGCGCGACCAATACGTGGCGTTTCCGGTTTTGAGCGTTTCCTCCCACGCTGTCCTATTGACGTGCGCAAGCATGAGAACTTCATTTGTTTTAAAATCCTGGGTTATTACCGGGATGAGTTCGGATTTTTTGAAATCAAGCTCTATCATTTTTTATCCATTGTTTTTTTTGCAGGTTGACGAGGCACGAGTGAATTGAGGAAATTGAACCATGCGAGATTTGTTTTTCTGGACAAAAGCGCCTGGTTGAATTTTTCCACGTCGCTTTCCGCCGTTTTTTCGGGGGGAAGTTTTTCCTCTACGAATATAAACATCGTCTCCATCGGCTCTTCAGGCGTATTGCGGACTTCTGAAATCCCGCCCGTCCGTGTTCGAATCGCCAACTCTGTTATTATTTGAGAAAACGGAATTTCAGGAGGTTTGACTATTGAAAAAAGAGGAATGTCCTGAGCGGTTTTAAGCTCATCTATGTCCTGCGGTTTTGTCCCTTTTGAAAGTTTGTCCGTGATGATTAACGCGGCTTCCGAGGCCTTCTGGACTGCGATGCCTCTCGCCTTTGCCCGCTTGAGGTCATTAACAACCTTGTCTTTTACTTCGTTGAATTCGGCGGGTCTTCTTTCTTTGCGTTCGGTCAAAAGCGACACAAAGACCGCTTTATTTCCTACGACCGGTTCGGAAAGCGGTTGATCCATAAAGAGTTGCGATATACCGGCGGAGAGCGCAGGTTCTATTCCGACGTTCTTTATTATTTTTGTTTCGGCGTTGAACCAGTCAGTTTCGACCGAGATGATATTTTGTTTTTTTGCTTCCGCAATGAAAATGTCTTTGATTGATTGTTCGGCGGAGTCGAGGGATTTCTGATAGACGCTTAACGCAAATTTTTGAGCATCTTCGAGAGACAGTCCGGACGATTTTTCCGCCGCAAGAATATCGCGTATTTCGCTTTTTGCGTCTTCAATAGCCTTTGTCTTGCCGTCCTTAGTGAAAGACGGCTTGTTCCTTTGGTAATAATCGGCGATGTCATTTTCAGATATGAGACTTTTGGCTTTTTCCTCATTTTGAATGTAGTTGAATCTGACGACGAACGCTTTTGACTCGGGTTCTACGAAATACTTCTCCTTATTGGCATTGAAAAATGACTCTATTTCCGGCTCATCCGCCTTCACGGAGGAAATGAATGAAGCGTCTTCAAATTTAAGCAGTTTGGCTTTCGTTCTGCCGTTCAGCAGGTTGTAGTCGAAGTCAATTTCCTGTTCCGACGCTATAGCCCCCTCTTTCACGGCGCTACTGAGCCTTTGCTCCGCAATTTCTTTCCGCACCGCGTTTTCCAATAGAGAAACGTTGAAGCCAAAGGATGTGATGGACTTTACGAAAAGATCAAAGGTTTTTTTGTCGAATTTTCCATTCAGGGCAAAAGAGGGAGAAATTTTTATATACTCGGCCACTGCCTTGTCGCTGGCGGCAAAGCCTCTTTTTTCAGCGACTTTTGTCATAAACGCCCAGTCAGGGGCCTTGTAGTAGGCAAGCTGTTGGATAAGGTTGTCATTGATCGGGATTCCCTTCATCTGCATGGATGTCAGAATGAGATTGCTGTTAATGGCTTTCTGAAATTCCTCTTTGCCGAGGTTGTAGGGCAAAAGTTCTTCCCGCGCCTTTTTTCCGAAGAGGGTAAAGACATCGAAACCGGGGGAAAAATAAAGGACAAACGATATTATAATTATTCCTGTGATAGCCGCAAAAGTTTTCCTTCCGTGTTTTGCGAAAAACCTGTTGAGTCCGGATATGAACATATAGATTCAGATTCCCTTTTATAATTTAAAGAAATAAGAGCCAGTTGCAAAAGTCATAAACCGCGCCGTTGCAGATGCCATCGGAGGGCTCGCAAGTATTTCTGGCAGGGGCAATACCCGCGGCGGTCTTGC
>JAGVIF010000112.1 GCA_020056205.1 Lentisphaeria bacterium
CCGAGGCATATTGAGTTTCAAATACTTGCCGACGAATACGGCAACATTATCCATCTTGGAGAAAGGGATTGCAGTATTCAGCGCCGCCATCAGAAATTGATAGAAGAGTCCCCTTCTCCGATTCTCTCGCCGGATTTGAGAAAAAAGATGGGAAATGCGGCTATAAAAGCGGCCAATGCCGTAAATTATATGAACGCCGGAACGATAGAGTTTCTTGTGGATTCAAACAGGAATTTTTATTTTATGGAAATGAACACAAGGATACAGGTGGAGCATCCTGTGACGGAAGAAGTTACCGGCATTGATCTTATAAGGGAGCAGATTTTGATAGCCGGCGGAGAAAAGTTGTCGCTGAGGCAAAAAGATGTTCTGATGAAAGGACACGCTATAGAATGCAGGGTAAACGCGGAAAATCCTTATAATAATTTTTCTCCATGCCCCGGTAAAATCTCTCTTTTTCATTCGCCGGGAGGAAAAGGTGTGCGCCTTGACTCAAATGTCTATAGCGGATATTCGATTCCTCCCTACTACGACAGCATGATAGCCAAGTTGATAGTTCATGCCGATGACCGCGCGAAAGCTATCGCAAAAGCCCAGAGGGCGATGGACGAATTTATAGTTGAGGGCATCTCCACGACGATTCCGTTCACGCAATTTGTCCTCGGATCAAGGGATTTTGTTGAAGGCGACTACGACACGGGGTATATTGAGCGCGTGATGAAGTCCGGGCACTTCACTCATAAATAATTTAGGGAGACCGGAAAAAATGTTGGAGAAACGAAACAAACCTCTTACGGGAAAGATGGGAGGGGCGCTGAAGCCTGACGGCACCGAAATGGGGCAGATTAGGATACATGAGAACGTTATTGCCTCCATTGTCCGCAGAACCACCTGCGGAATAAAAGGGGTTAAAAGGCTTTCAGGTAGCCATATCGTTGACAACATCGCCGAATTGATAAGAAATAAAAGGATTGGCGACAGGGCTATAGTGGTGAACCTTGAGGGAGAGAATGTTTCGATAGAGGTAAAGGTCAATTTCGAATATGGCGCGCATATTCCGACGGTCGCGTCAAACATACAATCCCTGATAGCGGGCGAGGTTGAGAAATTGACGGGGCTTAATGTTACCGGAGTAACGGTGATAGTTCATGAACTTGAAGACGCCATCGGCGAGGAGAGGTGAGGATTATGGAAGATGCTGTTCGGTGGATTTTGGATTCGCTTTTTACTGCGAAAGAGGTTGATTTGCAAAACTTTAAGCGTGGTTTCATAGCGGGGGTCGCGGTTTTTTTCATCCTCGCCGTGATGGTCAGGATATTGCTCCTCTATCTGTTTAGGGGCGACAAAAGATCAAACGGAATAAAAATTATCGGCGAAGGAGGAGGCATTATTATTGCTCCGGGAGCCGTTTCCGACCTTGTCAAAGGGATTGGCAACGGCATCAAGCACATGGAGGTCTCGAAGGTGAAACTTTTTAATTCGGGGGAATCTCTTTATCTCAACGTTTATGTGGTGATGGAAGGCAATGACACAAATTTCAGCGGGGTATCGAATTCCTTCCAGAAGCAGATAATTGAAGCTCTTAAAGATCGTTTCGGGATTGAATGCGTCAAGAATGTGAATGTCTATTTGGACAAAATAGTTGCATCGAAGGGAAGCGGTTTTTGAAAGACAGTCCGCGAGTAAATATTCACCGAACCCTGCCTGCCTGTGCGTGTCCGCACGCAGACAGGTCCTTTCGGTGAATAGTTACTCGGAATCGAATAGCGCTAAGTTAAGGATTTCAAAAAAAGTAACTCGGGTCTATCTGACCCGATAGTCGCGGGTCAAATAGACCCGCGCGACCTCGAAATGCGCGTTAACTTAGCACCATTCGGGTCGGGGTCGGAATCGGAATCGAATGCCAATGGAAAATGGAAAATGGAATAAAGCGATGCCGATAGCGATACCGACCCCGAAAAAGGCGGGAGTTTCAAAGGAGGCCAAAGAAGCGCCTGACATAAAAAAGAAGACAAGAGAGCCAGTTGCAAAAGTCATAAACCGCGCCGTTGCAGATGCCATCGGAGGGCTCGCAAGTATTTCTGGCAGGGGCAATACCCGCGGCGGTCTTGC
>JAGVIF010000048.1 GCA_020056205.1 Lentisphaeria bacterium
CCATTTCAGGGAATTCTCCACGAGCTTGTATCCGTCGGATGGAACTTTTTTCAATCCCTTCTCCATAACAATGCCTTCAAGGGTCGTAGATGCGACGTTGCTGAAAAGATATTCCGGAGTAACGCCGAAACAAATAATTCTGCCTTTGCCCGCTTGGCGGAACGCCATTATCGGAACTTCGCTTTTTATCTTCCCTTCCATCGCCTTGTTCGAATAAATTCCATCAAGAGGGATGGTTTGGGTTGAAGAGCTTTTCTCTCCTCCGACGGCTATTGTCCAATCCTTGTCGACAGTAAAAGGTGTCGTATGATTCTGGGCTCCTGCTCTCGTGTTCACTGGAAACCAGAAATTCTTCACGCCTTCAGTTAATGGCGTTTTTGCGATATTCGCGGTCTTCGCGAAATCCAGCTTCCATGATGTGGCATTCACTGAATTTTCGGGATCGATGGGGACATCGGCAAACAACAGAGAAAGTCCGAGCGGATCGAGAAATGCCTTCTGAGGCGGGATCAGTGTGTTCTGCTGTACCCAGTGCGGTATGAAAAGGATTCCTCCACCCTCATTCAGGAACTTGTTGAGGATTTCTATGTTTGTCTTGTTCTTCTCGCTGAGCGTGAAGTCTGCACTGGATTTGCCAAGCCCATTCACAACCAATACGTTGTATCTTTTTACATCGTCCCATTTTAAGGCTGGACCCTCAAGGCCAGGATGGCTGCTCATGGCATCGAGATTGAAGCCGGACTGCCGAAGCTTGTCGGCAATTTCGAACCCAGATGGCGAACCGATGAACCAGACGGACGGAGTTTTCTTTTCCTGAGCAAATGTGGTCAGCATGCAAAACGTAATAAAGATTGCCGCACAAAAAAGTGAAACCTTGCATATGAAGCGAACCATAAGACCCCCTTTTTTATTATTTGTGTTTTTCGATTTCAATTAACCTACATTGTTTATTATCAAGAACTTAGGTTTAAACTGAATATCCAATAACTAACACGGAATATCCAATGTCCAAGTTCATTTCTGCCCTTCGTCGGTTGAAAATTGAGTGTTGGATATTGGGTGTTCAAGTGAGTTCAACCTTGCTTTAGCTTGATAGGTATGCCCTCTTGCCCATCTCGGCGGGACAAGCTCTTTGATTTCCTTATTAAAATTGGAGTCAAGCGCTCTTTCAACTATGCCGCGTCTGTCAAATTTAAGACTATCAAAAGGAATATCCCCTGTTTCGCCATATGCCTGAACCGCGACGAAGCCAAGGTCATTTCTCCCGAGCCTGATTGCCATTTCATACGGATAATTCATGTATTCATGCGAAAGAGACACAATTCCGGCGCCCTCTTCCATTTTGGAGACCATGGTCCGCAATTCATCCGATCTCAACTCCACCTCTTTCATCTTATTTAAACGCAGAGCTTTCTCTTCTTTCACGGAATGCTCTTCAAGCGCGTCATTTATTCCTCTTTCAATAATAATATCCATGGGATTCGGACAGTCCCAGCGCGCAAGCTGATAAATTTTGCCGTGCCCTTTCATCATCAGTTTCATTGCGGCCATATGGCCGGCTCTTTTGTAATCCGGCATAAGATAATTCTGCTCCGGCAGAATATTAGCCCTAAATGGCTCGATATGAATAAGATATGTCCCATTGGCGGTGATCTCACGAAGAATGCCGTCGTTCGTCGGCTTCAGCGGTGAACAAAAGGCGAATAATGCGAGAGGCCTCTCGTTCTTCACAAATTCAAGAAACTTCTTTTCATCACGGGAATCCCATTCGGTACTATGCTGAATATAAGAATTTAAAACCAAAGAGCGGTTAATGGCGGAGAGCTGAACATCCCTGAGAAAACCATTATCGGCTATGGTCATAAAACAGACAACCCTCGATGATACTCCGGACGAAAACTGCGGAGGCATGACAAAGACGCCGGAACCGTGCCTGGATTCAAGCCTCCCCTCATCGGCAAGACGTTTTATCGTTATCCTCAAAGTCGGATGGCTTACACCGTATCTGAGCGACAGGTCGCGTCCGGGCGGAAGCGGAGTATTCAGCGGATATTTTCCGTCGGCAAGCTCGGCGACAAGACGCCTATACGCCTTTTCAACCTTGCGTCCGCCCGCCAAATTCCTTTTTATTGTTTTTATCATACCGGACAAAATAATACAACATCGGAAAATTGTCAAATTTTTTTTACAATTTTTTTACAATTTAATAATTATTGTGAAAAATTTGAGGCGCGGCGAGATTTTCAGACCACCGCTCAAGATGTGAAAAACTCCTTTTCTATATCAATGTGGAAACCAAAAAAAA
>JAGVIF010000200.1 GCA_020056205.1 Lentisphaeria bacterium
CCGGAAAAAGAAAAATATATTGAAGTTCCGGAAAGCAGCAACGGCAAATGGATGTTGCCGCTTGAAGACCTTGAACTTGAAAAACACAGGAAAGACACCGATGAGAAAAAAATGCCTAAAGAGTAGAGCCAATTGCAAAAGTCAAAGCCAACGCCGACCTGTCTGCGTGCCGCGCACAGGCAGATGAAGGAGATTGTGAAATTCAGGCGAGCCGCAAAACCGGTAAAAGGGGAAAAATAAACCACAGATGAACACAGATGAATAAAATGACGGAAAACAAGAAAAATATCGGTGTCAATCGGTGTTTATCGGTGGTCAGTTGCCGTGGAAATTGCCCTTGTGGCGATTTATCGGCATCGGGGCCGGAATCGCTATCGGTATTAAATCACGCGATTTTGTTGGCGTTGTTATTGCCAATAATTCTGACTTCGTGCGGCTATCATCTGGGCCCGATAATGCATCCCCAGGTCAAAACTATAGCGATAGCCCCGGTGGAAAACGACTCCATCGAGCCGGAAGTTTCAGCGCATTTGAGGCAAAGCCTGGCGGAACAATTTGAGTTGGACGGCGCTCTGAAAGTAAAAAGCCTCTCCGAAGCTGATTGCGTACTTTACGCAAGGGTCACAAAAGTGGCAAATACAGGAACGTCCACAGATTCTTACGACGGAAACCAAACCTATACTCCCGCGGAGTTTTCTCTTTCAATAACCGTGGAATATACGGTAATAATACCCGGACGCACGGAGCCGCTTATAGAATTAAGGGAGATTTCAGGATCCGCCAAATATCAAGTCCTGGCGGACAGCAATATCGCCCGGAGAAGAGGGGTTCAACAGGCATGCAGAGATGCCGCAGAACAGGCGGTTGTTTACGTGGTTGAAGCATGGTAAGTAAATATTCACCGAAAGAGTTCAGTAAAGTATGTTTCCATCGTAATCAGCAGGGCGGCTATCGTAATCGCAATCGTAATCGCAACGGCCAATCGATTACGATAGCGATAGCGACTACGAACAATGCATAGTTCACTGAATATGCACTATTCACCGAACCCTGCGAGCCGACTCGCAGGGTTTACTGAACTTATAACATGGTAACGTCTTTGTAAACATTCACAACCCCTTCAGTGAATCTTTACAATTCCTTAAGCTTTGCCCCTGATATTTTTTTTAATTGGAGATATTTTTCATGTTTAGAATAGGACAAGGTTTTGATGTTCATCCTTTTGCGGAAGGAAGAAAACTTATTATGGGGGGGGTGCATATCCCCTTTGAGAAGGGTTTGAACGGGCACAGCGACGCTGATGTCCTTGTTCACGCGATAATGGATTCTCTCATGGGCGCTCTCGCGTTAGGCGATATAGGCGGACGATTTCCGAGTAATGATCCGCTATACAGGGATGCCGACAGCCTCGACCTGCTTGCCGACCTTTATTCCGATAATGTTTTTTTGCATTGGAAAATAGTCAACATTGATTCTGTGATAATCGCGGAGGAGCCAAAATTCGCGCCCTTCGTAACTCAAATGCGCGAAAATATCTCCAGAACTCTCGGCATATATACCGCCGATATTTCGATAAAAGCCACCACTACTGAAAAAATGGGTTTTTGCGGAAGGGGTGAAGGAATCGCCGCGATGGCGACAATTCTTTTAGCTAAAAAACAAGACAAAGGAGCTTATAAAAATGAGAAGAACTTTTCTCGCGTTCGATCTGGGGGCTTCCAGCGGCAGGGCGATGCTTGGAAAAATGACGGACGGAAAAATGGACATTACAGAAGTCCATCGTTTCCAGAACGGTCCGATAAAAACGGACCAAAGCCTGCAATGGGACATCGACGCTCTTTTCGCGGAACTCAAAACGGGTCTTCGCAAGGTTTTGACAACGGAAGGAACTCCTTCAGGGATCGGAATTGACACATGGGGCGTTGATTACGGAATTGTCGGAAGCAAAGGAAAATTCATAAGAAATCCGTATCACTACAGGGATTCAAGAACTGAAGGAATTGCCGAAAAAGTCTACAGAATTGTTTCAGAGAAAGAACTTTATTCCAAAACGGGAATACAATTTTTGCCGTTTAATACAATCTTCCAACTTTTCGCCCACAAAATTCAGCATCCGGAGGATTTGCGCGGAGGATTTATGCTGACAATGCCCGACGCGCTGTATTATCTCTTCATCGGAAAAGTTTCCTGCGAATACACGCATGCGAGTACAAGCGGACTTTTAAACGCGAACAAAAGAAACTGGGATTGGAATATAATCTCAAAACTTGGATTTGATAAGAAAATTTTCTCGGCGATTTCATTTCCGTGTTCATCGGCCGGACATTTGTCCAGCGAAAATCGCAAAGAATTGTCTTGCGGCGGCATAAACTTTTACCACGTCGGCAGTCATGACACGGCGTCTGCGGTGGCGGCGGCGCCGGCTGTTGAAGATTCGCCTTTTGCCTACATAAGCTGCGGAACATGGGCATTGCTTGGAACAGAACTTAAAAATCCCATTCTTTCGGAAGACGCAAGAAAATCAAATTATACCAACGAAGGCGGCGTTGATGGAAGAATAAGATTTCTCACAAATATCACAGGCCTTTGGCTGCTTCAGGAATGCAAAAGAAACTGGGATGCGGAAGGAAAAAAATATTCCTACGCGCAAATGACGGAGATGACGGAAATATCCGAACCGATGAAGTTCCTCGTAAATCCGGCCAACCCTAAATTTTTATCCCCGCGCAACATGTCGGAAACAATAAAACAATATTGCGCCGAAACCGGACAGGGACAAATACACGACGACGCATCAGTCGTAAGATGCGTGATAGATTCGCTGGCCCTTTGTTTCCGAATCAAAATTGAAGAGCTCGAAAAACTCTGTTCAACGCAATATCGCAAAGTTCATATAATCGGGGGAGGATGCCAAAATAAACCGCTCATGCAATGCGCCGCCGACTGTATGCAAAGAGATGTCTACGCCGGGCCTGTCGAGGCTACGGCAATAGGAAATATTATGACGCAGGCAATAGCCCTGGGCGAAATACGGTCTCTTTCTCAGGGAAGAAAAATAGTAGCCGAATCATTCCCTCTTGATCTCTATAAACCCGCCGGCAGTCTGATCGCAAAGATGGAAAAAGCTCTGCCTCTTTTTAGGGCTCTGCCGTAAAACTTAGGTCAATGGTGCGAGAATATTCTTTCCGGGGCGTGATATATCGCGACTTTGAGTTCATTTGCCCTTTTTATCACTTCGGCGTCTTTTATTGAGCCCGGCGGAGATATTATCGCGTTTATTCCGGCTGTCGCGGCCACTTCCACACCGTCGGAGAAGGGAAAGAATCCATCGCTTGCCATGACAGCGCCGTCCAATGTTTCTTTTCCTGAATATTTCTGACGGTATTTGGCGATAGCCTGTTCTATTGCTCCGACTCTATCTTGCTCTCCCGTTCCGACTGAAAGCGTCTGTCCGTTTTTCATTATGACGATGCCATTTGAACGGACGCTGATATTTACATACCATGCGGCGAGAAGGTCTTCAATCTGCGATTCGGTTGCGGAAAAAAGCGATTTGACTTTGCCCAGAGCCTGACTTTCCGCCTCAGCCTGTTTCAAATCCGAAACACTGCGCAAGCCCGTGAGAAGGGGTTCGGCTATAACTATCGAACCATCGGCAAGAACTTTTATAGTCTGTTTTAATTCCGTGTTATCTCCTGCGTATGCCGGAAGCGCGGAAATATCTCCGCATTGAAGTATCCTGATGTGTTTGTTAAGTTTGTATTTTTCCCCGTCATTGAAAATATTTACCGCATCGGAATCGTAATCAGGAGCTGCCACGCATTCAACAAAGCTTGACATTATCTCCGCTGCGGTCGCGGCGTCAACTTTTTTATTAAACGCGATGGCGCTGCCAAAGGCGGCGCGGCTGTCGCAGTCTCTCGCTTTTATATAGACATCTCTCAGGGCTTCCCCTTTCCTGCCCACGGCGGCTCCGCTCGGATTGACATGCTTCATGACCGCGCACGCCGGTTGTTTGAAAAATTTCACAATGTTCAGCGCGTATGAAATATCCTCAAGATTTGTCTGTGAAAGCCCGCTCTTTCCTGTTTTTAAAACTTTCATATCGCCTATTGGACAAGAGATTCCTTCCGGTTTATAAAAAGCGGCCGGTTGATGGGGATTAGTTCCGTAACGCAAATCCTCGACCTTTAGATAGACACGGCCGTTTACCACAAATTTTTCAGGATAATTTCCAAGATTCTTCGTCAAATAGCTTGCCCGTCCAACTTTCTCTTTCCCCACTGTCAAATCCTCCCAATATTGTTTTTTATTATTTCAAGAGATAAGAAACAAGGTATTATAAATCCTTCATTTTTCAAAAGGAGCGCCCTTTTTTTTGTTAAAAATTGATATTTTGCGCAAAAATAATGGAACATTCATTTGAATTATGCTGTCCTACGTCCATATATTAACGCCCTAATTTTTAAAAAGACCACATCAAAGGAGAAAAATATGAAGAATTGGAAACTTACGGCGGCCATCGCCACGACGGCCGTATTAACGGCGACTTTCGCATATCTTTACGGGACAGAAGACAAAAATGCCGCCGCGCCTGCCGACAACACAACCGCCGCGTCTGAACCCGCAAAACCAATGGATTGGAGTTTTCTGCCGGACGTTGTGGCAAGCTACGGCGATAAAAAAATAACGAAGGAAGATTTTATAAAAAACATTGAAGATATTATCTCAGCCGCCCCTAATAACGGGGGCAGACCTCCGATTAATTCGGATATAATAAAAGCCATCGCTCCAAAAATAATCAACACCATAATTGACAAAAGAATACTCCTTGACATTGCCAAGTCGGAAGGCATAACGCCAAGCTCAGGGCTCGTCTTTGAAGAATTTGATGAAATACTCAAGACCGCGCCGAAAGAAGAAACCGAAAAATTTGACACCGCTCTCAAAGCAAAAAACAGCAGCATAGAACAATACAAAAAAGAATTGGCGGAAAACAAGATGGCGCAGGAAGACGCCGCCATAAACCGCTGGGTAAAGACAAAAATACAGGCATCAATATCAGTTACGGACGCGGATGTGAAAAAATATTATGACGAAAATCAGGACGCCTTCACCAAGCCGGAAACCGTGAACGCCTCCCACGTACTTGTAAAATCCGGCGAGAGCCAGGAAGAGATTGATGCGGC
Organism: Lentisphaeria bacterium; assembly: GCA_020056205.1. Classification (GTDB taxonomy): domain Bacteria; phylum Verrucomicrobiota; class Lentisphaeria; order Victivallales; family GWF2-50-93; genus JAGVIF01. The sequence continues at coordinate 5,190 of JAGVIF010000200.1, forward strand.
TAAAAAGAAATGCGAAAAGATAAAATCCGATATTGATTCAGGGAAGTCTACTTTCGAGGGCGCTGCCGAAGAATTCAGCGATTGTCCCAGCGGAAAAAAGGCAAAGGGAAACCTCGGAAATTTCGGACGCGGAGACATGGTTAAGGAATTCGAGGACACCGCATTCGGAATGAAGCCCGGAGAAATGTCGGGCCCCGTAAAGACCCGGTACGGATACCACATCATAAGAGTTGAGAGCCGCAATGAAAAAGGTATTGCCCCCTATGCCAATGTCAGCGCGCAGATAGACGTATATCTCAAGCAACGCGCGACAAATGACGCTATAAAGGTCATTCTTGACAAGAAAAAAGCTGAACTTGGAGTTAAGATAAACATAGCGGAAGAAAAGACCGGGGAAGCCCCGCAAATAACGCCCACGCCCCCTGAGAAAACGGCGCCGTCAGAACCCGCCAAACAAGAATAGTAAATATTCACCGGAGTTTTATTCTTTTTCCGCGAAAAACATCAGTGAACATTTTCCGCGTCGGTTGGAAAAGCAAGCGTAAATTACTGCGGGTTGCGGCATATCCGATTCTTGCCATCGTCTTGTTTCTCGTTGTAATAGATTCCATAAGCGAAATTTACGGGTTGCCTGATTTCGCCGAAAAAATTATTTCCAACAAGCTCCGTGAACTCGGGCTCTCCGTTAAATTCGTCAACGCCAGAGTCGGGCTGATAAACGGCATTGTCCTAGATGAGCCCCGCGTATTCGATGAATCTTTTCCGAAACAGCCATTTTTCTCCGCCTCAAACTTCAATATTTCAACTGATTTTTTTCCTTCGCTTCGGCTCAGGATTGACGAAATTGAGGTTTCAAACGGAAAGCTTGTAACGCCGCTGTTTCCTGAAGTCTCAGACAAACTTCAACCCCTTTCCATAGAAGAAATTAACGGACGAATTCTTTTCGATGAAGATTCTGCGGCTGTCATAGAATACGCAACCTGCAGATTCATGGGCTGCTTTATTTCCGCGTCGGGCAAGATAAGAAACTTTCTTCCCCCCCAAAATAAAAATTTCTCACGAGAGACAAAGGCGCCTCATGTCAGTTTCTCTCCCTCTTTCGCGATAAGCAGCATTCCAGTAAAAAAGAGAAAATCCATAGAGAAAAAAATATTGCTTATCCAAAATATCCCAATGCGCGAAAGGCTTAAAAGCTTCATCTCCGCGTCTTTCGACTTTGATTTTCAAAATTATGACGACTCGGAAGCTAAAGGAAAAATTAGGACATCGGATTTACAGATAGCCGGCATAGATTGTCTCGAAATCAATGCCGATTTTTCAATAAAAAATGAGTCTCTCAATATTTCCAACGGGAACGCCTCCCTGAAAAATATCGGAAAAATTCGGATTAAGGATGTCCTTTTTAACTTTACGGATATGATAGTTTCCGGGAAAATATCAGGGCAGGTGAATCCCTCCGGCCTGACACGTTATCTGCCTGACGAGGTTACAAACGCGGTCAAATTTGTCAATAGTTCCGACAATTCCGAATTTGAACTTGACATTTATTCTTTTGAAATCCCAACCAGGTTTTTTAAGGCCTCTCTCAGCGCCAATTTTTCATCGTTCGGTTTTCATGAAATGGCGTTCGGGCAGGTCTCAGCTTCCGCGACACTGCTAAATTCGCGGGAAAATCCGGGTAATATCATTTTCGAAAAATTAAGCCTGCTGTCCGAGGGGGGCGCTAAAATTGACTCCAGCGGCTTCTTTGATTTCAAATCAATGAATTTCAACGGAAAAATTGCCGCGCGGGTTAAAATTCCCGATGAAAATTCAAAAATAGGGAACATTCTTTCAAAATATAAAATTCGGTTTTTCCCTTCCGAAAATGGACTTTCGATTGACGGAAAAGTGGAAGGCAATGCTTCCGCTTTGTCATCAATCAAATCGGATTTCTCCGTCTCTCTCGAAAACTTCAGCGTGGACGATCTTGTATTCGATTCTTTGATCTCTGACTTTCATATAGAAGACCTTGCTTTAAGTGCAAGACATCTTGAGGCAATTTTCGACAGCGGCGGAAAGATTGACGGAACTGTTTTTTATTCGTTTAAAGATTCAGGCATGCTTGCGGAAATAAATTGCGCCGGCAATCCGGATTTTATAATTTCCGCCATTCCGGAAAAAGACGCCAAAGGTTTGTCAACGCTCTTTTCTCAATTCAAATTTCCGCCTTCCCATGAAAAAATGCAAACCAAAATCAAACTCAGTCTTCTGCCAAAGGACGAAGACGGGAATCAGACTTTTTTCATAGACGGAAACACGGTGATATCATCTTTTCTTTTCAACGATGTTGAATTTGATTCCGGCTCGTGCAGATTCATAATATCTTCCGACGGAACGGTGATGATTCCATGGGTAAATCTTTCAAGAAAAGAGAGCAGGGCGACCCTCTCCGTCTTGTATGATTACGGCCAAAACCTTCCTTCAGATTTCTTAAATCCAATTTCATCCGAAAAAATTCAAAAAGATGTCTTATCTTTCGATGGAGACAGCAATATGGACGGAGATAGTCTGCTGAAGTGTTTTTTTCCGCAAGTAAAACCGGACTGGCTTGATCTCGGAACCCATTTCCCTTTGAAAATTAAAGGAACCATAGATTATCTCAACCCCGGGAAAACATCCGTAAGCGCGCGAGTCAGAGATGCCTCAATGCTGTGCAAAAAAATCGAAGTAAAAAACCTTTTTGCCTCGTTAGACTATCAAAAAAATATTCTCCAAATATCTTCCCTTAACGGAACCGTCTGCGGCGGCAAATTTAATTTTGAC
>JAGVIF010000311.1 GCA_020056205.1 Lentisphaeria bacterium
GAGAAAACGACTTTGACGAAGACAAACATGTTCGGAGAAGTTAAGAAGACTGAGAGCGAAAAAGTTGACAAAAGCTACAAAATATATCTCATTTATGCGATGAGCATGCGTAAGTTCATAGAGGTAACCGCGCACGAGCTTGGGCACGACTGGATGCAGGAATATTATCCCAAAATCAGGGATTTGAAAATAAAAGAAGGATGGGCGGAGTATGTGGCGTCAAAAGTAAATGAGGAATTTGGGAACAAAACTATGAATCTGAGGATGGAAAAAAATCCCGACCCCGTATATGGCGAAGGATACAGGATGATAAAAGCAATCGCCGAAAAAAGTTCAAACCCGATGGATTCCCTTCACCGTTTTTTCAGGGACAATTCAAAATAAAATGCGAAACCCATATTTTCATTCTTTTTTAGAGAAAAACAGTTGTCAATGTGATGTCTTTGTAAAAAAACAAACGATTTCGCATTTTATTAGGCTTGTTTTATGAATATAGCGATGCATATTAATCCGGCAAATATGCAGGAGGGTGATTAAAATGACTGGGCATAATTATTATCATCGGATTCTTGAAAATCAGATTATGCATGAGAGCGTCGGCAAAAAGGCTTCCGGAAACAGAAGCAAGGTTGTTCTCGTTCTCGGCGCAAGGCAGACGGGCAAATCAACCTTGCTGAATCATTGCCTGGTATCCAAGGATGGAACTTTCACTATCAATCTTCAGGATCGCCGACTGCGCCGGCGATATGAATCCGATGATGGATTGCTTGTCAGGGAGTTGGAAGCCATGACAGGAATTGACTCGGTACTTATTGACGAAATCCAGAAAGTTCCGGCGCTTCTTGATGATGTGCAGTATCTTTATGACAAAAATCAGCCGACATATGATTTTTTCATAACCGGAAGCTCAGCCCGTCAACTGAAAGGGAAATCGGCGAATCTCCTTCCGGGGCGCATTCACACGCATCTCCTTTCTCCGGTGATTCAGGCTGAATGCCGTGACTGCGAGATTTTGCCGTTTCGTGGGATGAAAAGCGGAAAATTTCCGGCGCGTGATCTTTTTGATTGCCTTATATTCGGAAACCTGCCGGGACTTTATCATGAGGAGCGCAGATCATGGAGCCGGACACTGGCATCATACACTGATTTGTTCATAGAAAATGAGATTAGGCAGGAAAATATCGTTGATGACATGGGAGCGTTTGCCAAGTTCTTAAGGATAGCCTCTATAGAATCAGGGAATTTTGTGAATTTTACAAAACTTGCCTCAGACATCGGGGTGGCTGTCAACACTGTCAGGAATTTCTATCATGTCCTTGAAGATACCTACATTGGAATGAGAATATCACCGTTCGAAAGAAGCAGGAAACGCATAATCAGCGCCCCTCGTTTCCTCTTGTTCGACCTTGGCGTGAGGCATATTCTTGCTGAACTTCCGTTGAACGATACCTTGCTCAAGTTGAACCCTGGCCACATTTTCGAGCAATGGGTTCTTATTGAGCTTTATTACCGATGCCTCTGCATGGGGAGCGGATACAGGATTTCGACATGGCGGACTGCGACTGGCGCCGAGGTTGATGCTGTGATTGAAACGCCGGATGAAGTTATTCCGGTTGAAATAAAGTGGACAGACCGCCCTTTGCCAGGGGATGCGCGCCATCTGGAGACTTTTATTGAACTTCATGGTAAATTCAGCCACAGGGGGTACCTCGTATGCAGATGCCCAAAGCGTCAGAAATTAACAGAAAATGTAACAGCAATTCCGTGGAGTGAATTTTGATGCCGGCTTTTCAAAAGGGTAGATATACTCTATAAGGCTGAAAATTGTATAGCAATTTTCTGGGGTCAAGATGAATCCAGCGGCTTGGCCGCTGTTCTACGGCAACCCAAGGCTCGCGGACATTGACGCTCGGACGATCCGCGAACGGAATTGAATCGCTCAGAATGCGCCGGCATTGCGTGCGGTCAAGTATATTTTTTTCTCCTTTAGTTTTCAAAATAATTTGTAAGTTCCTGTCCCCTAATATGTTTCACAATAGTTTTTTTTGTGAAATCTGTGAAATATAATTTTCCATCTGATTTCATTTTCTTTATTTTTTTTGAGCCATTCGGCGGCCTTGTCAGGGGTTTTTGCGAATTTCGCAAGCGCTGCAATCTCATTTTCGGAGGCTCTGAAGAGGACGGCGGACGGGTTGTCAAATCCGAGTTTTATGAGGGATGATTCGGCTTTCCGTAATATCTTGGAATTCAGGTGGTTGCGTATGAAGAGAAATAGCGGGTAGGCCATTGCCAGAATCCAGAAAGGCCATATCGGGATGAATGCGAAAATTGGGAAGATTTTTGCGGCTTGGATGAGGGGAAGCAGTAAAATGGGGATGACGAAGATTATGGCGTCGGCCTCATCACGGAAACAGCTTCCGAGTTTTCTCCTGAGCGCGCTTGTTGAGATTTTGTATGCGAAATTTTCGTCGAAGCGTTTATCGGCGAGGGGCATTCTTGCGGTGTGGCAGAGTTCGTGGGCGAGGAGTTCGTCTCTTCTGTATATGAGCCATTTTTTTTTATTTTTGAATGCCGAACGGATGAGGAAAACGGCGAGGGAATATTCCGGCATTAGTATTGCGCATCCTCCCCACAGCGGGCCGAGATTTTTTGAAAGGAAGAAGCCGGGCATCCAATCCATTTCAAAGGCATATTCTGATTTCGTCATTTCCGCCGCCTCCGCCATTATTTCTTTCGGGATTTTATCTTTTTCATGTAGGACGCATATATCTTCGAGTCCGAAACTTCCGTCGGTTTTCAGCGCATTGTCAAGCTCGCCGATTTCTTTGATGGTTTTTGATATTCTCGTTTTGTATTCTTCGAATGTTTCGTTGGGGGCGAAAAGCATCCCTGACGAATCAAGGAGGGCGAGTGAAGCAAGGTCGTCGGCGTTGAGACGGTCAAGATTTTCTATTGATATATTCAAGGTCGCCTGGAGTTTTTTTACTCGCCGAGATGTTTTGATTTGATTAAATGGTTCAGGACGTAGTCTTTTACGGCGTCTTTCAGCGGGGTGAATTGTTTTTTATAACCTGTTGAGAGGAATTTTTTCATCTCGGCGCAGGTATAATACTGGTATTTGTCTTTTATCTCCTCTGGCATATCGAAGAATTCAATATTGTTTTTTTTGTCGAGCGCCGCGAAAATCGCGCCTGCGAGGCTGTTCCACGATTCGGCCTTTCCACTGCCGATATTGTATATTCCGCTGATATTTTTTTCGAGGGCGTGGACGCACATATTGACCGCATCCTTCACGTAGAGGAAGTCTCTTTTTTGTTCGCCGTCGGCGTATCCTTTTTTATAGGACTTGAAGAGCCTTATCCTTCCTGTCTGCCTAACCTGTTCTAAGGCTTTGCAGACGAGGCTTCGCATATCGCCCTTGTGCCATTCGTTTGGACCAAAGACGTTGGTGAATTTGAGTCCGGTGGATTTTTTCAGGAGGCCGTTTCGTTTCATCCAGAGGTCGAAGGCGTGTTTTGAATATCCGTAGATGTTAAGAGGGAGCAAGCGTTCGATTTTTGTTTCGTCATCGGACCAGCCGCGACTGCCGTCTCCGTACGTTGCGGCGCTTGAGGCATATATGAATTTGATTTTTCTTTTTGCGCAGAAGGTTGCGAGTTCTTTGCTGTACTCGTAGTTGTTGTCCATCAGGAAAGAGGCGTCCGCTTCCGTAGTTGAGGAGCAGGCACCGAAGTGGAATACGGCGTCAATTTTTTTAGAGGCGCAGGTTTTTTCGGAAGCGGCGAGTTGTCTGAACGCGTCTTTTTCGATATAGTCCCTGAATTTAAGCGGTCTGAGATTTTTCCATTTGTCGTCTTTTCCGAGACAGTCCACTACGAGGATGTCGTCAAAAGAAATTTTATTCAGTTTCCATATCAGCGCGCTTCCGATAAAACCAGCTCCGCCTGTTACGATAATCATATTAAACCTCTTTCGTCGTTCATCCGCTTATTTTTCTCTGGAGTTCGGCCTGAAAGAGTTTCAAATCTTGCGGAGATGGTTTGCCGGCGCTGTTCGCGAAGCTGAGTCTTCCGTAATGATCCACTGACCAGTCCGCTTTTGCGCCGGAGGCGAATTTGACTTTTCCGCAAAGGACGGCGCCAGGTTTGAGGAGTTTTTCCATTTCCACCACGGTGGCGCCTTCATCCATTATCTCGGCGTCAACGGTTTGTTCTTTTTCGGAATGGACTTCGGCTCTGTTGTCTTCTTTCGCCGGAGGGATGTCATTTTTTCTGTTTCTTGTGTCATTTTTATCGAGTGTTTCGGCCGAGTTCTTTATTTCCGAGATAATAAGTTTCAAATCGAGGAAAGTGATTCTGATGTCTTTTTTCTCCGCAAGTTGTTTCTGTATTTCGGATGGGGAAAGTCTTTCCGAAAGCATATCGGCCACTATATTTTTGATTTCTTCTTTGTTCATTGTGTGTTTATTTTGTAAATATTTTGATAGTAGGATAGTAGTGATGGAGTCGTAAGATAGCATGAAATAATTTATCATCAAGCGATGAACGGAGATTGTATAATTTTTGTTTTTTGGGGACAATCGGGGGGCTTGGCACGCAATTTGCTCTTGCCTTGTCTCGACACAAAGTGTAAGTCTAGGGCGCCCCGCGAGCCCATTGCTATTCAGGTTAAGGACATTTAAACTGAATATCCAATAAAGAACAATGAGTTCAATCTTGCTTTAGCTTGATAGTAAATATTCACCGAAGGGACCTGTCTGCGTGCCTGCCTGAGCGAGAACGCTCGCAGTCAGGCGAACACGCACAGGCAGGTGGGGTTCGGTGAATATTTACAACAAATGCTGTAACCAAAAACGGAGACAACAATGAGCTTTAAAGTATTTGGCGTAGGTTTTGGAAAACCGGAAGAGATTGGAGGAGATATTCAAAATGAAAGCCTCCACAGCGAGAAGACGCAGAAGGTAAACCCGAAACCGCGATTAGAAGAACTTGAGAGAGGTTTTGTCGGTTGTTATAACTGCGGAGCTTCAATGCCTCTGAATACGCTTGCTCCTCTGAACCTTCACAGGTGCTGTGACTGTTCCTCTATATTTTTTGTTCCAATGAAGATCAAAAACTATTGGCTTTACGAACCTATCGGGGGAGGGGGGATGGGAAGCGTATATCATGCGTTCCACGAAAGAAACCCGTCCGCCGAGTTTGCCATAAAAATTTTACCCCGAAACCGGAAAAATGACGCCGAACTGATAGAGACTTTGATAGGCGAAGCTGAGATTGGCAGTATATTCGGAGATCATCCGCATGTGAGCAAGGTCTATGAATACGGTTGTTTTGACGGAGAACACTTTGCGGCTTACGAATACATAGAAGGTTTAAGGCTTGACAGAATAATTGAGTCCCCCGTTCGAAGGACAGACAAGGAAATTTTGCTATGGGCGCTTCAGATCTTGTCCGCAGAACAACACATGTTCGACCACGGTTATCTTTTCAGAGATTTGAAGCCTCAGAATGTGATAATAGACGGAAAGGGCAACGTTAAATTGATAGATTTTGGGCTTGCGATGAAAGTTGAAGACGCTAAGGCTAAGGGAAATTCCAATGCCATAACCGGTTCGCCGTACTACATGCCCCCCGAAAGGATAGCGGGCCATCCTGAAGGACAGTACAGCGAGATATACAGTCTTGGAATGCTCCTGTACCATATGATTGCGGGGCAGACATATTACAGCACCGAGGACATAAACAGTCTTATAGAGAAACACATTATGTCTCCTCAGATGTTAAATATCGCCGTAAAATTGCCTGTCAACACGAATTTGGATTTGATAGACGCGCTCGAAAAAATGATAGTCAGGTCTCCTCAGAAACGCTTTCAGACTTACAAGGAAACAGGGAGCATTTTGTTTAATATCTACAAAGCCTGCGCATGAGACCGGTGCGCATAAAGTCATCACCTGATGGGATATCGGTTTCCATAAAAGTCAAGCCCGGCGCCAAGAAAAACTCAATATCCGTGGAACCCGACTGCATCAGGGTCAAAATATCGGAGCCTCCGGTAGACGGAAAAGCCAATGCGAAACTTGTTGATTTCTTTTCAGAAATCCTTGATCTTCCAAAATCCGCGATCCGGATATCGAGGGGTTCTGCGGCAAAAAATAAAACGCTAAACATCAGAGGCATTTCAGAAGATTTTTTTTTGGAGCGGATATCCGAGTGAACCTATGAAATATGATATTGCGAGGAACACGCTGGCATACTTGATTGCTGTCAATGGATTATTGAGTTTTTCTGTTTTGGCCAACGCTCCCCCTGAGAAAACAATGCGTCCCGAAAATCCCCCCGCGCTGATTACAGCAGACATGGCATTGAAAGCCATTCAGTTGTTCGAGCAAAATCCGACTTCGGACAAGATAATCGGAGTCATCGGTGTAATAACATCTTTTGCGAAAAAAAGTGACAAAGTGACGGTTACTCTCGACCAAAGATTTTTCCCATGGACATACGGAGAAATTGAAAAACACAAAGACGAGAAATACGTCAGAAAACTCGCCCTGCTCATGGGCGCCTTTATCGCCGGCAACATCAAACCACAGATACATAAAAACGAAAAGAAGGACCATCCTTTTGAAGGGCTGAAGACCATGCTCAAAGCATATAAGGCCTAGCTAAATGCCGAAATGATCGAGGAAATCCCTGTGCTTGAGGAATGGTCGAAATGCGACGATAAGCAATTGAGGGATATTGTCGACAAGAAATAACCCAAGTTTTGCGGTTCAATCAGCCGAACTTTTATTTGAATAATTTAATGAACTGCATTGCAGTTCATACATCCTTTATTATCAAGAACTTAGTTTAAATTCGGTCGCTTGAACCGCAAAATTTAGGTTATTGGCTCGGATACCAACACGGTGTTATTTTTTTATTAACGTTTCTTGTTTTTTTTGGGGGGCGGTTTATTCTGACGGGCGGTTGGAAAATTTTGATAGAGACAAAAAAACGAAAAATTTCTCTAAAAAAGATTTTGCGATTTTCGCAAAAATCTTTTTTCAGGAGACTCTAATAAGGGGGATACAATGATTACTTTGGGCACACAATACTATCGGGCTCCGTTCCCGGAGAGCCGGTACTGGGAAGACGATCTAAAACAGATGAAAGACAGCGGGCTCAACGCCGTGCAACTCTGGGTTTTGTGGGGATGGGTTGAAGCAAAACAAGGCTTCTTTGATTTCAGCGATTACGACCGGCTTGTCGAAATAGCTCAGAAAAACGGGCTCGGCGTAGTTCTGAGTACCATCGCCGAAATTCATCCGTATTGGATACACGACGCAGTTCCCGAAAGCGAAATGGTAACGAATATGGGTGTCAAAGTGGTATCCTCAAACCGCTGTGAATGTCATTATGGCATTACACCCGGCGGCTGTTTCGATCATCCGGAGGTCTGGAAACGGATGCGGGCATTTATCCACGCCGCAGCTGAACGCTACGGGAAAATGCCGCATTTTCGCGGATGGGATGCGTGGAATGAACTTCGCTGGAATGAGCAGGCGGACGGCCTCGTATGCTATTGTCCGTACACTATAGCATATTTTCGCTCTTGGTTGGAAGCGAAGTATGGCTCGTTAGATGCCCTTAACCGCGCATGGAAACGCCGCTACAGTTCCTTTGCCGAGATAGCGCCAGGGAAACTCTTCGATCGTCCCTACACCGAAATGACCGCGTTTATGCATTTTTTCACCGAACGCGCCAATGCGCATGCCAAACAGCGCTACGACACAATCAAGGCGGTTGACCCCGCCCATCCGGTAACGGTGCACGGCGGACAGCCTTCTACCTACTACACCGGCGGTGGGTATGTGATGCCCCTTGACCGCGGCAACGACTGGGCATTTGCGGAAGAAATTGATGGAGTCGGGTTTTCAAGTTTTCCAAAGTGGGGCAACCAGGATGACACAACTTTCGCCGTGCGCGTCTCCATCGGAGCATCAGCGGCGTGGAGCAAAAATAAAAGCCTCTGGCTTTCGGAACTGCAGGGAGGCCGTTCTTCGATAGGATTTACCGAGCCGCACCTTGCCGTTGACGCCAAGTCTCAACAGCGCTGGCTCTGGAACGGAATCGCGGGCGGCGCGGACACTGTGCTTTTCTGGTGCTGGCGCGACGAGGTCTTCGGACGCGAGTCCAATGGTTTCGGCATCGTAGGCAATGACGGACACAAGGACGAGCGTATTGCCGCGCTCAAACGCACCGGCGAAATACTTGTCAAACACGAAGCGCTATTCAGCGGCTATCGCCCGCGCGAGGGTGAAGTAGGGGTGTTCTTTAGTCCGCAAACCTACTATCTCTATGCGGCGCAGGATGGCAATGCCGGACGTGTATTTGCCGCAATGGAGGGCTACTGCCGCGCACTCTCCCGTCTGAACATTCCATATACGGTTGTCGAAGAAGAACATCTTGCCCCGCTTGATGGACTGAAAATTCTCTTCGTTCCTAAAACACTTGTGCTCGCGGAGCGTACCGAGCCAATTCTCAAGGCGTTTGTGGAAAACGGCGGCACACTCGTCTGCGAATCGGAGTTCGGCTCCTTTAACACGGCCGGAATTTACCGTTATCCGGAGGATCGCTTCATCACTCAGCTTACCGGGGCGCGCGAAATCGGCAGACGTAATCTTCCAAAGGGCGACGGCGAAAAGCCGGCGGCCATAGTGTTCAGATATGCGGGGGAAGATATTTCGCTCCTTCCTGCGCAGTGGCTCACACCACTTACGCATAAGAAAGGAACCGTGCTTGCCTCGGACGCTGAAGGCGCGCTTGGCGTTGAAGTTTCGTGCGGCAAAGGACGTGTTATCCTCATCGGAACCTATATCGGGGAAAACAACAAAGACAACCCGCAACTTGAGCGTTTTGTCAACGTCATCACGCGCGCTGCGAAAGCCGCATCGCCGGTTACCGTATCGGAGCCGCTTCCCGCAGGCAGGAACTTCGTGCAGGTGATTGCGGGTGATTCGCAGAAAAAAAAGGTGGTCTTTGTATTCTTCCCGCGCGAATGCGAGTGCAAGAAAACGTCGCTTTCTTTTTCGCCGGATTATTTTAATGCAGGCAAATTGATGGATATAGTGTCCGGACAAAGCGTTACAGCGAAAAACGGAGTCTGCGACGTCC
>JAGVIF010000004.1 GCA_020056205.1 Lentisphaeria bacterium
AAAAATACGGCCACAAGATACTCGCCGCGAAGCGGTTGCGATCTTTTGAGTTTGGCTTCGCACTCTTCGAGCGCTTTCGATACCTCGGTATCGGCGGGCTCTCAGAATACGAACCAATTCTCGAAATCTTCGCAATCTATACGCAATTTTTAGCTTTACAGGGCACTAGCCGAGAAACGGCAGATGGCTTTGTCTGCCGCGATGCCGATAATCATTCCGAACAGAAACCCGTGCGGTGCGAAGACTGCGACAGCGCACACCAGCGTAACGATGGCCAGACTGCGATAGTTGACGAAGATGTCGCCGGCAAGCCGCATCAATGTGAAGCCTTGAAACGCCAGTATAACACCCAGCGCCGGCAGTGGAAAAAGGAAGGCGATCATCTGCAGGTGGGGAGCGAAGATCAGTCCCATTGCGATCAAAAAGCTCCCATAAATAATGACGGATCCCCCCGTCCGTCCACCGAAGAAATAATGTCCGGCCAGTCCGCCCGCCCCGTGACAAACCGGAATGCCGCCCACAAACGGCGCGATAATGTTCAACGCCGCATATGTAAATCCGAGCGTGCGCACGCGAATCCGCTTTTCCGGGAAAAGATCATTGGCCACGGTTTGCGTTGCGAAGATGGAATTACCGAGTGACAAGGGAATTTGTGAAAGAGAGAGCAGGAAGAACCCTTGAACTATGTCCGCAAGTGATGGGTACTGGAGACGCGGCAGTGCAAAGCCTATCGTTGTTTCTTTCCAAGGTAAGTCGTTTGCATTGAACACCAGGGCGTAGACAATACCGAGCACAAGCACGGGTACGGCCGGTGGGCATCGGCGATTATTGGCCAGTAGCATGATAATCGCGGCGCAGACAAGCGCCAAGATTATGCCCGCCGTCTGTTGGGAGGGGATATAGCGGAAAAGCGCCAGGATCAGGAGTTTGATGCCGAGGGCGAGTTGAATTCCCCGGATAACTGATCGGGGAATCCAGTTGTTCAGCCGTTCCAGCATTCCCGAAAACGAAAGAAGTAACATGACTATGCCGATGCTTAGCCCTGCCCCGTAGATTGTGGACGGGGCAATGTTGCCGGCGATCACCAGCACAGCTACCGCTTTCAGCGGCTGCACGGGCATGGGAATACCGTAGAAGAGAGCGGTTAATATTTCCATCAATCCAAATACGACCAGCGTATTCACTGGATTTATCCCGGATGCGAGCGACATGCCGATAATCAAGGGCAAATCAGTGCCGATATCTCCAAAAGCTCCCGACCATTCTCGTCTGTCAAAGCGTATTATGTGTGAGAATAGTCTCATTATCCTAAGTTTTGCGGTTCAATCAGCCGAATTCTTATTTGAATATTTACCTTCCCGATGATTAAAATTTGTCGTAAAAGATATCTTCCGGCCGCAGTTTCTTTTCTTGGAGAACGCGAGTAACCGCCTCGATCATCGGCGGCGGTCCGCAAAGAAAAGCCTGTCGCCGAATTGAGGATTCGAGATACTTGTCAACGGAGAGATGGATGAATCCGGTTTCTCCATCCCACTGCTCGTCGGCCTTCACCGGGTCCGACAACGCATAGACCACATGAAAATTGGGATGTTTTGCCGCCAGTTCTTGGAATTCTTTCAGATAGAACACATCCGCCGTGCTGCGACAGCCGAAGAATAACCAGCATTTCCGTTCTGGCCAGCGATCGTAAAGCGAGTAGATGATGTTCTTCATCGGCGCCATACCGCAACCGCCGCCAACGCAGACAATTTCCACGGCTTGGTCTTCGTTGAGGCGGAATTCCCCGTAGGGCCCGGTAAGTTGAACTTTGTCGCCTTCCGTTAGTTTGTGCAGGTATGTTGACCCCAGCCCTCCGGGCAGCAGCCGCACATTCAACTCAACGCCGTCGCGGACATAGGCCGGGGAGCTGATGGAGTAGGCGCGGAAGACCGGCCCGTCCGGCGAAGGCGCTTCGATCTGAACGTACTGACCCGGCCGCTGAACGATTTCTTCTCCGTCGTTCATCCCAAACAAAATCTCCTTGATATCGTAGGTCAGCGTGACCGTATGTCGAACCGTTGCCATGAAGCGTCGAACCGACAACATCTCTTCAGAAATTCGAATTTGCAGGTCGTTGCGGATTTTCACCTGACATGCCAAACGTATGCCGGCGCGGATTTCACGGCGGATGAGAAACGGCGTTTCGGTTGGCAGAACGACACCGCCGCCGGACAAGACAGTTATCTTGCAGTAGCCGCAGGAACCGCGTCCGCCGCAAGCGGAAGGGATGAATATCTCTTTGCCTATCAGAGCCGAAAGCAAGGTCTGCCCTCCGTCAACCTCCAGCACGCGCTCTCCGGCGTTGATGTCCACTCGGCAGACGCCGTAGTTAACTAGATAATGCTCGGACAGAACCAGCAACGCCGCCATCCCTGTCAACAATCCGCCGAATACCACTACCGCCCAGATATAAATCATAGTTTTTCGTATTAATTTAAAGTTGATTTTCCGAAAAAAGAATTATTTTTCAGAGCTTCCATTTATTTTTACCACGTGACGTAAGCGACGATGGCCGTCCCGCAGGCAATCGCGAAGAGAACAATGTTCGCTCTGATTGCCTTGACGTATTGAACCGGAACATCGTAATACTTCAAGCCTGCGCGCGCGCCGCGATAGGCCATCGGCAAGAGGCCGAATAACAGGATCAACAGCGGGGGATAACGTCCTATGAGGAGTCCAAATAACAGTGTGAGAAACCATCCGGATAGAACCACCGCGCACAAGATTGCGCCGCGTCGCCGGCCAATTCTGACCACCAGGTTTTTCTTGCCGACCAGACGGTCGCCATAGTAATCGGGCACTTCGTTGGCCAGGGCTATTGCCAGCACGGCCAACCCGACCAGCAGACTCGCCCACAATACATTTCCGTTCCACCAGTCTTCGCCATGCAGGCAATATCCCCCCATTATCAACCCTGGACCATAGCCAATCGCGATGGCCAGTTCTCCCGCGCCGCGATAAGAAAGCCGGACAGGAGGGCACAAATACGCCAGAGCCAGCAATCCGCCGAACGCGGCGAAGCCCATAACCACGGGACCCCGCAACAGCGACAGAATCAGACCGATCAGCAGCGCCAGACTCATTCCCGTCAAGCCAACCGGCAAGTGCCAACCGACTTTGCTGCGTTGCAGCCCGGCAAATACACGATCGCCCCCTTTGAGGAAGTCGAAGTGTTCGTTCATGCCCTCAATGCCTGCGCCTACGAAGAAAACACCCAAGAGTCCCAAACCATATAACCACCAGTTGATACTGCCGTTCATATGGTAAGCCACTGCCGCCCCCACCGTGTAAGGCAAAATTCCCGCCACCACGAAAAAGCGATACCGCAGGATTTTCGGCAGGCTTTTCAATCGGGCAATTGCCGTAACTCCCGGCGTTGCGCCGTCTCCCGCATCAGCGTACGAATTATGATTTGTGTCGAAAAACTGCTCCATATCCCCGTTCCCGATCCTTGAATATTACCATGTGTTCAGTAGAGTTCGATCCAATTGTTTGCTTCCGCCGTCAAAGCCGGCTCATTCAATATCCGGCGGGCGAAATCCTGAACTTCAGGCCGCCCCCATGCCAGTTTGTACCGAGACCAGATATCTTCCAGCGACATAGTTTTTAAATCGCCGCAGATGAACGGCAGTGGTCCGATAAGTTTCACCTTTCCGTTCGGCAGCACCAGCAAACTGGCGGAAGGACTGGTCATACGGTAGCGCAATTCCTCGATCACGTCGTAGGGATAGCAATACACCTTCATCACCCCGCGGTACTGCTCGGTCTTAGAGGTCATGGTCTCGAAGAATTGCCGGTACTGAGTCTCACTGGGACATAGCCGCTTCCAGTTCATGGCGGCCCTGCCGATACGCATTAATTTCCCCGAATAAAACCCGTAGGCGCCGAGTTTGGCCGCCAAGTCCACCGTTTGAGCGACTTCGTGAATGTTAAAGTTGGTTGGAACGAACACGATTTCCATGTTGACGTTGATTTTGCTCAGCAATCGGCAGGCATCCATTACGCGAAGCCAGTCTCCGTTTTCTCGCAACGCCTCGTGAGACTTGGCAGTCGCGCCGTCTATACTGATCTGCACTGATCTGAGAGATAATCCGGCAAGCCGTTCGGCCACGCCCTGATCAATCATCTCTCCATTGGTTTCGATCTTGATATCCACGTTATGGGACCGCAGATACTCGCAAATTTCCCAGATGTGCGGGCACAGCAGAGGTTCTCCGCCGGACAAAGCCACGTACGGCACGCCTGCCTGAACGAACTGTTGACATACCTGCAAGGCCTGTGCGCCAGACATGGCGTCGGGAGAAGGGGAACTTCCACCGGCTTCTTCACAACAATGCAGACAATTCAAATTGCACTCGGTGTTTAGTTGCCAGGCAATAAACAGCGGAGCGCTGTACTCGTCGCACCGATCACCGCGCGTCATTGTTCTTTCGCCAATCATTTCGGCACCTCCGTCTCAATGGCCAGCAAGCCGGCCGTCCGCAGGAAATTCACGAACCTCAACACGTCGTCTCGGATCTTCGATGCCGGCGCATCATAGCGATTCACGAGACACCCGACGATTTCCGCAAGATTCCCCTCGTCCGCCAATAAATCCAGAACGTCCTTGCCGGCGCTGTTGGCTACGTAAACCTTCTCATTCAGCGTGTCAAAGACGACGGTGCCGAATTTCTCTTTGCGCAGCTTGACATATCTGCCCAATTTCATATACCTTCTCCGTAAATTAGCATAGTTGCTCAGGTAAACCTGATATAGGGTTGGGCCATCACTTTGCCGGAAACATCTTCCAGCGCAGGTTGTTCCCATTTCAACA
>JAGVIF010000319.1 GCA_020056205.1 Lentisphaeria bacterium
CGATGTATGAACTGCAATGCAGTTCATTAAATTATTCAAATAAGAATTCGGCCGATTGAACCCGCAGGGGTTTGAGCATTGCGGCATATCTGTCCCGAGCGCGCACGCGCCTCGGGAAGACTTGGAAGCCACGAAGTGGCTCTGCCACCTACACCGGCATCTCTCCCCGAGTATCGTTGGTCTCGGGATCTTCGACTTGACCGCGCACCTACGCCGCACTGCTCAAACGCAAAATGTAGGTTAGCTTATCTTCATCAGGTCAGATTTGCAGGTTAATCAATGGGGATATCCATGAAAACATAAGGGGGGACTTATGGCGTCACAAGATTCTGAAATTTTCAAATATTTTTGGTGCATCCGCAACAAGCGGCTTCATACGTTCAGGATATAATTCAAGAGCGTAAGCATGGCTGAAGAAATGTCTAAAAGCAAGAAAACGTTTAAGTTCGTTTGAGAGTGATTCAGAAATTTGGTATTAACTCGAAGGCGAAACATCAACTGGCACAAGCCAAGTTGCAAGCATATATATTTCGCCATATTTCTTACTAACCGGGTAATCTGACATTTGTTTTTAAAAATGCAAGAATTAACCTAAGTTTTGCGGTTCAATCAGCCGAACTTAAACGATGCGCCTATGCGGCGCTGCTCAAACGCAAAATGTAGGTTAATTTAAGAAATAAAAATCTCGCGCGAAGTCGAAGATCCCGGCCTATCAACCGTCGGGGGCACAAAGACACAAAGTTTTTTCCTTTTCCCCCGTTCTGAATCCTGAATTCTCTCCTGAAACTAAAGAGTGAATAGTGATCGGCAATATCCTCTTCGTGGTCTTCGCGTCCTTCGTGGTTATATGTCCTCATTTTGATTGAACGAAACATTTATCACCACGAAGGGCACGAAGGGCTCAGAGCAGCGGATGCCGCAACCAATTTTATAACCACCGAACACACGGAAAAATATATCGCAACAAAGTCGAAGATCCCGAGCCGTGGGGCCTCGGGGCCACAAAGGCACGAAGTAAAAACCTCCGTGAACTAAAATTTGCGCTGAACACTTTCGCTTTCAAGCAGCTTGCGGCATCCTTGGCGCAAAGAGCAAATTTCTCTCTGTGCCTTGGCGCCTCTGTGGTTACTTGATAAACGCGCAAAAAAAACAAGAATATGACGGATAGTAGTACAAAGAAATTCAAAAATATTTCTGTATTTTTCCCTTGACATTCCTCCCGGCAAGCCTATCTTCCTGCGCGAGTAAAGTCAAAATTCCTATCAGTTAAAAATAAGGAGATTAAAAAAAATGGACAGTGAAATAAAAGTGGCCATCATCGGGCTTGATACAAGCCACTCAGTGGAATTCCCGAGAAGAATGCAGTCCCCCGATTATGATCCAAAGTTCAAGGTATCAGGGCTCAGGGCTCTGTCCTGCTTGAGATTTGAAACCCCCTTCCACGACAAAAACGGCCTTGACACACGGCAGAAACAGCTTGAGGCGTGGGGAGTCAAGGTTACCGAAAGTTTTGACGAGGCGGTAAGCGATTGCGACGCTATAATGGTGGAAATTAACGATCCCGCATATCACCTCGAATATTTTAAAAAAGCCGCCACACTCGGAAAGCGAATATTCATTGACAAGCCCTTAGCCGACAATATCGCAAATGGAGCTGAAATTGCGAAAATCGCAAAAGAAAATAATATTGAAGTCATATCGGCCTCCCCTCTCCGTTTCGTCCCTGAGTTAAGCGATGCGTGCCGACAAATCAACGAGCCCAGGTTTGGGGCGGTTTACGGTCCTCTCGGAAAAGCTCCGGCAGGCAGTTCTATCGTGTGGTACGGCGTTCATGCGTTTGAAATGCTCGAAAAAATAATCGGGAAGGGAGCTTTGAGCGTAACCGTAACAGGGGACGGCGCCGGCGCAGTGGCCGTAGTAGATTACGCGGACAGAAGGCGCGGTATTGTGGAACTTTCCAAAACTTCGTACTTGTATGGCGGAACAATCAGAAGCAATGACAAAGCCGCGTCATACCTCGTCAACTCCAATTTCTACACTGAAACACTCAAAGAAGTCAAACAATTTTTCAGCACGGGAAAGGCTTCACTCGATATCGGCGACGCCGTCGAGGTAATGGCTCTCCTCGATGCCGCAGAGCGCTCGTTCCAAAGCGGCAGACCAGAACCCGTTTATCAGGTTTAAGAGCGCCTGCATTAACCTGAATCCGTGACGGATTCGACATGAATAATTCATAACATATTGAGAATAAAAGAATAAACTCATTCTCGCATTTGCGCCGCCGGGTATGCCTTCACGGAATCAGGTATTGGTCTTAATTTTTTCAAGGAGAGTTTGTTTCTCGCAATCGGGGTTTTCAAGCTGGAAGTTATAGATTTCGGAGAGGATTTTTGCGAATTCAGGCCCTGGCGTAAGCCCGATTTCTATCAAATCTTTTCCTCTTATTATAGGCCGTGGCAGGATTGGCTTTGAGCTAAATTCAGCGTATTTATCCGTGAGAAAAAGGAAAGCATCCATTCTGCGATGGCTTGACATACAATCAATTCTGTGCAATTCAAGTTCAGCGGGGAAAAACTCGCCCGCTATGAGTCTTGCGATTTTCGCATTTCGCATCTCCGGCGCAGAGGCTGTCCTCATATGGTTTTCAATCGCGATTTTGACTATTGAAATTATTTTTGACGGCAATTTCAGGCGCCGGAGTATTTGTTCGGCTTTTTCCGCGCCCGTGTTTTCGTGTCCGTAAAAGTGTTCTTTTCCGTCCTGTCCGCAAGAGAATGTTTGCGGTTTTCCGCAATCATGAAGAAGGACAGACCATGCCAGTTCGAGTGAGGATTTTTTCAGGTGAGACAGCATGATGAGCGTATGCGTCATGACATCGCCTTCGGGATGATAGTCCGGGTTTTGCGGAGTTTTCTCCATCTCTTTTAATTCCGGGAGGATCACATCAAGAATGCCGAGTTCACTCATAAGAGAAAAGGCCTTTTGGGGATCAAAACCGACAAGCATTTTGTTCAATTCATCTCTTATTCTTTCAGCGGATATTTTTTTTAAATGCGGAGCATTTTTTTTTATGGCATTTTTATTTTCATCGTCAATTGAAAAATTATACTCTGAGGCAAATCTGACCGCCCTCATAACCCTGAGATAATCTTCGGAGAATCTTTCCTCCGCTTTTCCGACGGCTCTGATGATCCCCTTCGCAAGGTCGTTCATCCCGCCTTTGAAGTCAAGAATAAGGTCTTTGGTCGGAGAATAAAACATGGAATTTATTGTAAAATCTCTTCTTGCGGAATCTTTTTCGGGCGACTTTGTGTATTTCACATTGTCGGGACGGCGCCCATCGCTGTATCCTCTCTCCTCGCGAAATGTCGCAACCTCAAACTGAAAATCATTCAAGAGCACATTTATTATTCCAAATGCCCTTCCTGTTTCAAAGCTTC
>JAGVIF010000351.1 GCA_020056205.1 Lentisphaeria bacterium
CAAAAGACTCACGCCGCATAGCGGTTATGGCTCTTTTTGCGCGGTCTTCGCCCTGTCTGAAACCGACGATACTTCAGTATCGCCTTATTTCAGCCAAGTTAAATCCGCATCAAAAATAGCCATAATTTTACCACACGTATTTATGTTACGGAACACTAGAGGGAGGCTTTCATTCAATTCAAAAAAATAACGGCTAAAAAAATAAAAACCTATAAACGCGTAAGCGTTAAGCTGGGTATTTGGCTATATGCGTCGAGTATGCTTTACATGAAGTATGCCAGTCTTTCCGAGACTGGCTTGAGGCATCCCGAGGCTGTTTTGGGCGCTCGGGACGCCATACTTCTTCGAGCAAAACAACTCTATCCCCCCCAGCTTAACGCTTACATAAACGCCGTCAAAAATGGATTCTAACATCATCCTCTCGAATGAACCCAAAATCGGTCCCTCTATGAAAAAATTGCACAGAGCACAATCAGAAGGAAAAAGAACTCTTGTCATCTGCATCTTGCCTCTATCTTGGAAAACACATCTACGGCAGATATCCCAACCGCCTTTCCAGACTTGATCTTTTTGATTCTTTTCCGAATCTCCTTCTCGAAATCACCGGAGTATCGGATTCCTCCGTCAAGATTGAGAATCAGGTCGTGAAGCAACTGTCCTTTTTCAAGTGGTGACAGTGTAAATGCCTTGTTTTTTATTTCCTGTAAAACTGTCATTAAAATCCTCCGATTTTGATTCTACGAGTTAAATCTACATTTCAGGGTGAGATAAATCAAACAAAAACTGATAGGAATTTTGATTTTTCATCATGTGGGCGAGATAGTCGGTGGTGGTGGAAAATCAAGTTCTGCAACGCGGATTTGTCTTTTTCCCGTCCCGGAGGATGCACCCGGGACGTGAAAAATTGCTCCGTGCTCTGTGCAATTTTTTCATTCATGAAAGATTTTGTTTAGCCCCGCGTAAATTAGCTTAAAATCTATTTTTGACGGCATAAACAGCTTTTAATACAAGGAATGCTTGCCTCAAGGCTCAAGAATAGCATACGTCATCTTCCATTTCAACTATTTTTCTTCTCTCCTTGCATCCGGACGCTGTTACATTCATCTTGACGAGTCTGACATCATTTCAAAAAAATATCCAAATCTGGATTTGCCTTCTATCCCATGGAACATGATGCAAGTGTCTTAAAAGTCAAATATGCAAGCTTTTTTAGCTTTTAACAAGATATGACACGAGTGAATCAAAAATATTTCATTCGTAAATATTGCACAGAGCACAATCGGCACGCTCGCTGTCGCTGTCGGGCCAGGCGGAGTAATTCGTTAGAAAATCTTTTTCTCTTAAGTTTGACTATTCGGTGTCCGCAAGTAGCCTGATGCCGCTTGATGTCCTCGCAAATGAGGTCGAGGTCATTATTAAAACGGTTAGCGTGCTCGGAACGAAATTTCCGAACTTCTTCAACAATTGATACTATCATCAGGAAGCCCATTTGGTTTCCAACTTGCGGTGTTGCTGAGCACAGTCTCTCAGATAAAGATTGATGAGACTTTGGTAAGGGATGCCGGTTTGATCAGACATGCATTTGAAATAATCAACCACGTCAACACCAAGCCGGATTGTGATGTTTTTCTTTAGTTTCCTGGCGTACGGATTTGGTCTCGATTTGGAAAAATCGTAGGACTTTCTCATGGTTTGTACCTCCCATATAGTTGGGCTTCACGTTTGTCGTCCTTCCATGCCGAAATTATAATGTATGTATCTTTCGTGAATTTTCAAGTCCGGCAGTCAGGAATTATCGGCAGAACTCATGGCCTAGTGTCGTGTCAACGATAAAGTGTCGGTGAAGATTGCTATTATTACGGATGCCGGGGAGGGTTGGATGAGATGGGGGCTGCAAAAGTAGCTGCCATCTCATCCAGCGCTTTCCGGCGCCGGAAGAACGCAGCCGACCTGTCTTCACCTGACACTTTACGATTGACGCGGCACTAGCGCCGAGCGAAGCGAGGTTACCAGAACCAATCTTGTTAGGGTTTGTATGTTGTTATAATTAGAGTTGAAATGATTACAGCTATGGTCTGCCACCCGGCGAAGCCGGATTGGATATATCTGTTTTGTTATTAAAGTCTTTCATTTTCTCAAGTTCATCGTTGACGTATGAAATCTTTTTTTCGGCCTCTGATATATTCCCTTGTTTCATGTCTTCTATGGATTGCTTGAGCAAAAATTGATTATACCATACCAATTCGCTCTTAATGCTTAATTGGGCAACATGTCTTCCTGAATAAAATCCAAGAAGGAAGCATGTGATCGATAAAAGCATTACTACAAATGAGACAATAAGAATATATTTTATTTTTTTCTTCATTTTTGGTTTCTATTTATTTTTGAATCAATCACATCACAAGCCGGAGGCTTATGCTACTCGTCAAAACATACAGGCAAGGATGCCTGTTCTACTACACTGAATATTCACCTTTCACTCCACCCGCCAGACACATTTGTTTTCGTAGAAGCGAAACGTGACATCTGGAAAAGCTTGCGCCAACAGTTCTGTGAAACGGCGGAGGCCTGGATTCTCGCTGAGTTCGTGGCTGGTTTCGATCATGGGGATTCCGCTTTCTACAGCGAATCGGAATCCGTAGTTGTCTGATTCACCGGCGATGAAAACATCGCATTCAAGCTCGGCCAGCCGCTGTTGATAGCCAACGTTGACAAAAAGGCCGAGACCGCCCCAGGGCAACCCAACCCGTTTCACCATATGTTTTATCTTTCTTCCGTCCGCAACTCGAACGGCCGACATACCCATTCGCCGCTTTACGCTCCGGACCAATTCGTCCAGCGAACATTCGGGTATTTCGTAGATTTTGACAAGTCCCTCAGCAATCACGGGCTTGCCGAAGCCGAGTAGTTCCGCAAAGCTATCGAAGATACATATCTCGTCTGCGGCTCCATGAATACGGAGACATGTCAGGGCATATCTTTCCAGACGTTCTTTGCGCTCCCGATTGACCCTCCAGGACTTCCAGCCTAGGGGAGGCTGCGACGCATTCACTACGTCGTAGGGATAATAAAGACTCTCGTGACAAATGAGTACCTGATGTCCGCTTTGGCCGGCCGACTCTATGGCGTCAGGAGAGGCCATCCAGGACACAGTGGCGCTACTTACGTGGACGTTGGCATCGCCATGTTGTACCCCCTCATCTTTGTTCAGCCTATGTTTCGACAGTTTCTCAATGCGACGGATGATGTCAGGCAACGTGGTCATTGATTCCTCCCGCAGAACTGTTAATATGCGAATCTTCAGTTTTTGGGGAGAATACAACTCTTTTGTGGAAATACGAGCCGGAATTCAGGTTTAACAATTCGATGTATTCCATATTTTTTGCTCTATCGATTAGCCCGCCGGCTGGCGGCAGCCGGTTCAGTGGAGGGCCTGGTTCGATACTTTGATTTTTTCTCGAATACAAGTAATGGTTGCTTGTCTTCAAATGTAGACGCATATGGTAAAAACTTTCGCGCTTCTACCGTCCTGTTCATGTGCTCGGCCACTCGCTTGAGGTCAATCCGGTTAAGGATGTCAATAGTGATTGGACGCTTGGCATCGAGAAAGACGAGAGTGCGAAGAAATCGCTGACAAATGTCTGAATTCAGAAGTTCGCACACGAAACGGGCTTCTTTTTCAGAGGCACACGGAATAAAGCAGCAGGTATCGTCCAATACGATGGGCTTTCCGTCATGCTCACCCACAACATCAAATCGGCAGTTCTTGTACAAACCGGATATGGCAACCTTCCAGGGCGAGAATGTATAGTCGCCGACCCCGAAAACGGAAAAGCGGGGGCGTTTCTGATAAATGATGCTCCGCCTCTGGTCGAGAGCATCGGCATGTGCCGTCAGATATGCCCATGTCTTCGGGGCTATCTTCTTAACTTCTGCCGT
Organism: Lentisphaeria bacterium; assembly: GCA_020056205.1. Lineage (GTDB taxonomy): Bacteria > Verrucomicrobiota > Lentisphaeria > Victivallales > GWF2-50-93 > JAGVIF01. Next base: position 3,940 of record JAGVIF010000351.1, read on the forward strand.
GTCGTCGCATGGCTTTCGCTGAGTGACGAGGACGTATCTATTTGGCATCATGCGTCCGTTTGCGACATCGGAAGACTTTAAAAGTGGAAATAGATATGTCGTCTCCAATCGGCATTCTTCGTGCCTGGCATTCATGAAAAGCCCATTCTCACGTTTGAACTCCATGACACCCGCCGCATCATGCTTAACGCCAGAACGCCAAGTGTAGTACGCTATGCCGTCAATATCCCGCAGCCGCAGGTATTCGTTGATGTCAGCGACCAGTTCATTCCCCGCAAGACCAATGGTCGCACCCCTCCCATTGAAGGAGAGATTCGGGATAGACGCGGGCGGTAGCGACAGATTCCCGCATCCCCGTATGCGCGATGAGTAAGCATGCATCAACCGATGCCCCAAAGTGCCTTTGAGCGTCAATCGAATGTAGCGAACAACGGCCAATGTTTAGGCTGTTCAGCCATGCATGGCGCAATGTCTTACGCGCAGCGCCTGTCTTGCAGAGCATAGCCACACAACCTGATCTCTGGTGCAAGGCTTCCAATAGCCTGATCAACATCCACTCGGAGATATCGAAATTGGCCTTGCCTGTCTTGGCGGCAAAACCATTGCGGCATTCAAGATGAGCTATCCGCTCCACGTCTCGGCCAGCAGTGTCTTCAGCCTCACGCACATATTGAGGATTAATGTCAAAACCGTAAACGACCTTTGCCTTGGGGAAGGCGGCGATTGCCGCAGTCACAAAACTGCCCCGGCCGCAGGTCGGCTCAACAACTGCATCGGCGGTCTCGCCACTGTCTCGGAGAAAGTCGGCAATCTCTTGGGCGAGATCAGATGGCGTCTGAAAATCCCCGAATTCGATTTTCTTTGTCGCTATCATCAAACAACTCGGTTGACACCGGTCACTTTGCCGGCGTGTTCGATTATACGGCTGTACTGAAGCCGCCACTGAAGGGCGTTCGATATGGTCAAATACCCGATATCGGGTCTCTTCTTGATGATTTCCTCAGCCAACTGGCGCGCCTGAATATCATCAAGCGGCAGGAAACACTCCGACATAAAAGCCACAAGATCATCGGCATTGCCGGAGTTGTCCAGAATCTTGTGGAGTCCGGTTGTCGTCTGGTAGTCCGCCGTTCGCCCGGCCTCAACGAAGACGACATGGTTGATATTGAGAATTGCTGTGCGTTTCTTTCGGTCGTCCTTTTTGTCATAGACGAAGACAAGAAGGGAGTAGCCAAGCCCATACACTTTCTGATGGGCAGACTTGAAGGGGCACGAAGACTGCGGCTGGCGAATGCCGGTAACCTTGATGTCAACTCCGAGTTTCGGGAAATCGATCCCCTTGGCTGACGACCCCTTTGTGTAAGTGTATTTCTCCTCAAGCATATCTTGGAACTTGTGTTCCATCTCCGTAACCTGCTTGGCCATCAAGGCGCTTTAAAACCATTATGGCGCCTTCACCTTGATTCTGCACACGAATGCAATAGCGATTGCCCCACGTGGGAGCAATCATGGCTCTGTAAATGCGTAAGGTGGAGCTTTTCTCTTGCGGAGCCAACTCAGGTTCTTTGAGTTTCTGTAAAACAGAATCGTCCCGTTTGCCTTCTCCCTCCTTGATAGGCGCATCAGCAAAGCTAATATGTCCAGCAGGAGCTAAAGCAAGAAGTACAGCCAACCCCAATTTATGAAGCGGCTTGGTCATCTTGGATTTATCAACTTTTCGTAGTCAGAATGATTTCCAATCCAAAACCAGATAATACCATCTCTGTCCGGTGTGTCTATCCCCAACGCCCTATAATTCAATCCGGCTCTCACTGACCAGTAAATTCTTATTTTCTTCAAATGCAGGGATGGATGGTGGCGGTTCTTTTTCAGTAGCTCGAATTTTTCGTCGGCAAGGGATTGTATTTTCGGAGAAAGTTTGTTATAGCAAATCCGGAAATCAGGAGATGCAAAATGATTCATAATTCCTTGCATTTCCCTTTTTGAAATTCGGTAATTGCTCTTTTACCAAATGCAGACAGTTTGCCGGAATTAATATGGTTTTCCAGTTCCCGATCCCATTTTCCCTCCTCGAAATGCTCAAACCATTTCAAAAAGGATTTATATTCAGGTTCTGGCAGTTTTACAACTGCATTTTGTATTTCCACAATAGTCGTCATAGCTCACCTCATAATTTGCTTGAATATACTATAGTGCGGGAGAATTTCAAAAAAACGATAATTGACAAGATAACGAAAAAATCAGTTACCGTTATCCCGACGGCGAAGGCGGCGGGTAACGGTCAGCTGTATTGAGTTGTTATAAGATTTAAATTGCCTTTGTTAATAATCATTTATTTCTCGTTCGTATAACAATTCATAATCCCCATTTTGGAACAGAGTTATAGGATCAGCATTTTGTCTATAAAATTCTTCTGCCGGAACACCATCTACGACATATATTTTCTGTCTTTTTATCTTTCCGCGAATAAAATAAGTTTCATAAATAAATTCGCCTTTATGATCTTTATGAATTTTGGACTTATTTTTCCTTTTCATTTTTTCCTATTTCTCTTATAACGGTAAGCCTAAGGCGCGGGTTTGCCCGTCGCCTTCAGGCTCTTGTTATGAATCACGATCATGCCACAGATCGGAGACGGCTTTGACCAACATCAACAGAAGAAGAACAGCTCCAAATCCCACCGCCGTCTTTGCAATCAACCCGTTGGCGTTTCGTGAAAGGAAAGGTAATCCTCCGGACCATGTATCGGGTTTAGTGAAAAGGCATACCCACACCGCAACGATGAAGAAGGTTGCTATCAGTAGAACAACGAGAATTTTCCGTGTCGTCCGATACTGCGCGGTGAGCATGACCAATCCAGCGATCATAAATAAGGCTCCGCACAACGCGAACATCCACCGGGGAGCATGGAAACTGGCATCATCGCTATGGATGACCCCAGTTGCTATAAGAGTCACAAACAACCCCAATATCAATGCAACAATGCCACCGGAAATATTACTTAGTTCTTTCTTCATAACGACACAAATCAGCCGCCGCGATCCTTGCGGTTGGCTGAATTTGCCTGGTTAGAATTTTATCTCTTGTATTTTCCTTTTTATTCCTGATTTAATATATCATATCAATCCTGTAATCTTGTCAGAAATAATTTTGAATTTCTTTGTGATCTTCGCGCCCTCGCGTGAAATATTTTTTGCGTGTTTTATTTCCACTGTGGATTTTCGGGGAGGGCTTTGTCGAATTCATCGAGCAGGTTTTGCTGATATTCTCCCGTGAAAGTTCCGTTAAAGAATTTTTTCAAACCCTTTGACGCGAGTTCCGCCCAACTCTTTTCCTCTTCGCCGGGGATTATGGGGAAGAAAAGCGTATTGTTCGCTTTTGCCGCCTTAAAATCTCCCGGCGCATCTCCAACCATTAATATCTTTTTCAAATCATAATTTTTTCCTTCGACAGCGTATTTGATGTGTTCGGTTTTAGTGCCGTGTTCCTGTCCGGCTATGATTGAAAGGTAATGGGCGATATTGTTTTCCTTCCATTCGCGGGAGAGCGCCTCGATCGGGGTCTGCGAGACGACCATCATTGCGGCTTTTTCCTGCGCGGCTTTCAAAACATCAATCACTCCCGGAAAAGGCGGAATTCCGTAGACCATATCCGCGATTCTCGCATTGACCTCCTTGCTCCATGCGAGCAATTTTGTCAGTTCCTCGTCGCCGGACGCCTTCACTTTCGCGTCGAGAGCCGGATTGCCGAGCTTGCTCTCCTCGTTCAGCCACTTCTCAAGGGATTTTACATGGAGCGGCCTTATATTTCTTTCGGCGAAAACTTTTCTTTTTGAAATCAATTCAGCGGCCCTTTTCACGGCGAGAAATCTGTTGCACCCCCTGTCTTTGCTGTAGAGATTGACAAATTCCCATACTTCTCTGGCATATTTGCTCGCGGGTTGAAGCCCGAAATGTTTGATGAAACACGGGCAGAAACATTCCTTCTGTTTTATCTCCATCGTGTCGAAAACGCATCCGTCACTGTCAAAACAAATTAAAAAATCCTTTGTTTTTGGAATCGCTTTCAATTGCGAAACATAATCCATTTTCATGTCTCCTTATTGTTAACCACCAAGGCACAAAGACACCAATATTTTATAAAATTATTCTTTTAATCCCTTTTTTAATAAGAGGTGTATTGAAGTTAATCAGCAATCCGAGTCGTTTGCCTGTAAGCTTGAGATATGTGAGCACTTGTGCCTCAAACACAGGATTCATATCGTCGTATTCCTTTTCAATTGGTTTTATTTCATTAATCATAGGACCTGGTGTCTTGGTGCCTTGGTGGTTAAATTATTTCTTTTTCCTATTCGCTTCAGGCGTGTATTCAGGCAGTTTTTTATCCGCGAATACCGGCTCAATCCTTGCGAAGCGTTGGAGTCCGTTGACTATCGGGACACTCGGCCAGTCATCACCGATGAGGGGACGGCAATAACGTATGAATTCGTCCGTAACATCTGTTTTACAGGGGCTTATCCATTGAGGCGGGAAAGTTCTTTCGGAATTTGCGACGGCTTCGAGAGGAACTTTATCGTAGCGTACGGAATATATCATACCGGGTTCTCTGAGGATGGTTGACATATATCCGCCATTGCCTTCCATCGCAAGAAGGACAGCTTTTTGTCCGACTTTATACGCTTCATCGAGGTCAACGGTTGAAGCGTATATAGCGGTGTCGCGCTGGTCTGTTCCGAAAGTTTGTCCGCGCGCGCTTCCTTTCGCTTTGATTCCATTCGAATTGAGATAGTTCACGAGCGCCTGTTGAACGGTTGTCTGGCTGGCTCCGAACTGGGCGTGTCCGAAACTATCTTTTGTGAATCCGAGATCGCCGACATCGCATCCTTCGCTCAAGACCACGACCGCTCTGCCTCTTTCAACAAGCATGCCGTTTATTTTGCCGGCCATTTGCTCCATAGTTAATTCTGCCTCGGCGAGGAAGATTAAAAGAGGTGTTTCGCGCTTTGGATCGGCAAGGCGCGCGGCGGCCGGGATGTAACCAATTTTGCGTCCCATTGCCTGAAGGACAAGAACGGGATCCGCCGGATATGAGCCTCTATTTTCCTCTTCGGCGTTCTGGACTATGCACGCCCAGTATCTCGCGACCGAGCCGTAGCCTGGCGTATGGTCTATCAATTTAAATTCGCTGTCTCCGACATCGTTATCTATAGTTTTTGGAACTCCTATTCCGAGCAGGTCAAGCCCTTTTTCATTTGCGAGTTTCGCAACTTTATTAGCCGTGTCCATGGAATCGTTGCCGCCGTTATACAGGAAATAAGCGATATTGTGGGTTTTCAAAACTTCAACAACCCGCTCGAAATCCTCTTTCTGGTTTGATTTGATTTTATAACGGCATGTGCCTATTGCGCCTGCCGCCGGCGTGTTCCTCAACAGCGCTACTTCCTCTTCTTTTTGCGCTGACAAGTCGAGTAATTCTTCTTTTAGGACTCCTTCGATTCCGTGCCAGCCCGCATATATTTTTCCGATTTTATCGGGGAAAGCCTTTGCCGCTTCCACAACTCCGCGGAGCGAACTGTTTATTACCGGCGAAGGACCGCCGGACTGCGCTATCAATAGATTCTTTTTCATTCCCAATCCTGTGTAAGTTTTAGGTTAGAGAGCCAGTTGCAAAAGTCATAAACCGCGCCGTTGCAGATGCCATCGGAGGGCTCGCAAGTATTTCTGGCAGGGGCAATACCCGCGGCGGTCTTGC
>JAGVIF010000241.1 GCA_020056205.1 Lentisphaeria bacterium
GATATTTCTGTCATGATCGTTCATTTTTTTGACTATTTATTTTTTATTCATAAAGGTGACTGAAATCAATATCCATTGGGGCGCCGTTTTTCCAGGAATCCACGGCGATCTCGGCTGTCATCTGGGCGATTGCGCCCTTGACGACATCAGTTTCGGACGGCAGATTTTCGGCGATTGTTTTTCTGAAGAATTCAAGTTCATGATAGTGGCCTTTGTCAACTTTTGGCATGCGTTCGTAATAATAACCTTTTTCCTTTTCCTCAGCGGTTATCGAGGTGCGCCATTTCCAGCATTCTTCGGTGAAGGTTCTGCCGTCATCCGTGAATGTTTCGTTCCCGATGGCATACGGATAGATTTTATTGATCAGCCTGAGATCGGCCTGATACGCCGTCATTTCCACGAAGTTGTCTCCCACAATCGTGCTGTGGCCGGTGTTAATTTCCAGCCATTCCTTTGGAAATCCGGCGCTTGAGTTGTCGCCCGCGATGATGACGGCGGTGATGTGATCCGGATAATTCAGGGTTATAACATTGTCCGTATTCCCTTCTCCGGCGGCAAAAACACGGCGCGGAGTCGAGTCGGTCAGCCAGTTTAGAATGTCAAATATGTGAGTTACTTCATGAATGATGGTTGATTCCCCGTTATGGATAATCGCATCATAATGGTGTTTCGGCCACAGCCGCGCCTCGCCGATAATCCTGTAAAGTATAGTGGCGCTTCCTTTCTTAAGGGTTTTGAACAAAGGCTTGATATCCCGCATCATCGGGCTGTAGGGGCGGTTAAATCCCACCATGAATTTAATCGGCGCATCCCTCATCATTTTCACCATGGGAGCTATCTGATCCTTGTCATAGCAGAGGGGTTTTTCAACGAAAAGATGCTTCCCGTGTTTCAGTGCCATCTCCATAATAGGGATTCGGAAATCCGGTTTAGTTCCGCAGACCACCATTTCTATTTCGGGATCCAAAAAAATATCTTTCATGTCCCCGGTCACGTAGTCCGGATGATAGACACTGTCAAGCGCCGCGAGAATTTCCGCATTCAAATCGCAGAATGCCCGGACTTTCAGTTTATCGTTTTGTGCGGCATTAGGGATATGAGTTCCCGACACAAATCCTCCGCATCCTATGAATCCTACCTTCATTGATTGACACCTTTTTTTATTGAGATTACTTTATACTCTATAAGGTTGAAAATTTAACATAGAATGCGAAGCCAAACTCAAAAGATCGCTACCGCGTGTAAATTTTCAGCCTTAGAGCATAGAGCTGTAACTTTTCAGAACAACAATACTGACGCATTTGTATATTCCGGGATACGGACAGTCATTTCTCCTTTTACATGTTCTGTAGGCAGTGTTTTTCGCCCTTTGAAATTATCGGACATCCATATGACGTTCGTCAGTTTTTTCAACCCCGGCAGGCGGATTTTTATTTCCTTTGGATTTTTATTATTCCAGAATTCATCTGACGTAAAAACATCTCTTGAATAAAAAGGCAGGACATACCCTCCGCCTCTTTTATGGAAGATATTGCCATCCATTCCATCGGGGAAGGACACAGGATCGGAAGACAAGACCCATCTGCGTCCGCGGAGTTCCTCGATAAGCGGCAGATATTTCTGATACAGCATGAGAGTCCTTTTCGGCGGCGCCGCCGGAGGATTGAAGCTGTCCGCATGATGCCACGGAGTGGAAGGGAATGCGCCGTATTTCAGACAGCGCTTCAGGACATTTTCAAAACGGTCTCCGAAGATGTTATACGTCAATACCATTACCGGTTTTTCAAGGCACAGATAGGAATATTTTGCCAGTCCCGCCATACTGCCTTCGCTCATAATGCCATCTACGCATCTGGCCACCTCGATATTATAAGGGCCGTTGGCGAAGGACGTTTTATTTCTGCGCTTAAGTATCGCGGCTATCTTTGCCATCATCCGGCATGAAGCTTCGTGGGTGTCCGAGACAGGTTTGTTATCAACCATTGTCCGTCCGTCGTCCTTTGAATAGTCGTATGAATGATAGCATATCTGGTCTATGAACAATCCGTCCATGTCCTCATATGTGTCAAATATTTCTTCCACCTGTTTCAACATAGAGTCGCCCCATTTCGAGTCGGGGTCGGGATTCATTGTTACGTTCTTTCTTCCGTTCGGCGCAATCCAGGCGCCGCGTATGCCATGGTCGTGCCGGATTATTGATTCGGGGAATTTCTCAAGAGCCAGATCCTTGTCGCATTCTCCGTAATTAAAATATACGAACGAGGCCACGCCATGCTTTTTCAGGACACGCAGATATTCTCTGATTTTGTCTTTGCTGAGATTTTTGATCACCGGATGGCTTGAGTCTGCCAGCATGTCGAAATCCCAAACCTTGGCTTCCGGAACATAATCTCCGAAAATGTGATTATAACACAGTTCCGTCCATTTCAGCCGCATGTTATCAACCCAGGATTTTATTGTTTTTTCGGGAGTCGGCATTCCATAATACATGGCGCCTTCCTGTTCGATGATTTTCCTATTGTTGGGCTCAAAATATTTTCTATACTTCCCGTGGAACCATCCAAGGGCGCTTCGCCAGTCTCCGCGATGCGGGAAAATCATCAGGCTGGTGCGCCATTCATTGTTTTTACGCAAGCCCATGTTGCCATAGCTTACCTTCAACTGACTGCTTTCCTTGTCAACTATAAAGACCACTTCGGGTTTCAACAAATCCGGAGGGGCGGCGATGCAAAGCCCGAAATCGCGCGCCGTGTTGTAGATGTCCATGATTGGCAGACCGATTCCCCCGCCGGCATTGACAGAACAATACGGAAAATGATGGACATACCACGAGGCCTGGGCATGTCCCCAGCCTCCTCCGACGCCAAAGTCGAAAGGAGCGTCCTGAATGGGAACCCAAGCCTTCCATCCGGCCGGGAAATATCCACCGTCAACTGAACGGAAGATAGGCAAAGCGTATTCAAGAAACACTGACCTCTCTTTTTCCCGAGGGTTCAATTTCAGAACAATGTCCCAGCGTACGAAATCGTCATGAACAAGAAATTCATATTTTAACGCAAAGGGCGCTCCATTGTATGTTTTTGTAAAGATTATTTTTAGGACTTCTCTGTTTTTCTCAATTTTAATCCGGGCGCAGATTGGACTGTCGCCTTTACCGAGATTGACAAGTTTTCTTGGCTCGTGATAAAAAACACGGCCGCGCCCGAACGGATCTTTATACTCCTTTTCAAGCAGTTCATCTTTGATACGAACCCCGGCTCGGTTATTGTAGATGAGTTTTCCCTCTACAATATCATCCCACTGAGCGTGTCCGTCGCCAAACATGGAAAAACCTGAAATCATGCCCGTTTTCTTGTCAATCTCGAAAGCACAGCTTTTGTTATGAATCTTTATCGAGGTTTTATCGTCAATTGCGTCCATCATCATAAAGCCCTCATTATTAAAAAACACTTTATTTTTCTTTCGTGTAAGGTTGACTTGGGGGATTGAAAACCTGTTTGCCGACTTCAGTCCCCTCCCATAAAACGGTGTCGGAAATGCGGAACTCATCAATCAACGCGCCCGCCGTCTCCTTGCCGCCAAGCATGCAGCCCACATAGATGCGATCCGTCACTTCCTTCCCCAGCGCCACCTTCTCCCCCGCCAGCCGGGCGCTCAGAACTCCGTCCACAAAAACCTGAACGACCTTTGCTTCCCCGTCCCATGTCATCGCCACATGATGCCACGTGTTCGGCTCCCAGGTTAAGGGTGGGCCTCCCACGTAGTCCGGCCCCTTGGCAGGCCCGTTATTCTCATTATAAATGGCGACGGTCAAAGAAGCCTGTGTCGTGTATTTGAAGAGCAATAAACCGCTCTTTTGAAACGTGGAAGGCCCGTGAATATTGACCAGCGGTGCGTAACGCTCCTCGCCGGGCGCCCACTTGGGCTTGACCCACATCTCTACGGTGCCTTTGAGCGGTTGATAATGATCCAGAGCTTCGTAATACAGGCTCCACGGCCATTCCCCGCTGTAACTTGCGTCCAGCGCCCCGCCCCATTTTCCTTCGGGACTGATTTTAATCTCCCCTTTGACGCTTGCATCCGGATTAGCGGCAACTTCAGGCTTGACCCCCTCATCAAAATGCGCCAGAAACAGGGTCTTGGCATTCAGTTGAGAGCAAAGAACAAGGTTGAACAGACAAAATGTAATCCATTGCGATTTCATGATTATACCTCGCTATAATGTAAAAATTGATTTTTTGAAATAATA
>JAGVIF010000097.1 GCA_020056205.1 Lentisphaeria bacterium
CGTCATGACAGACAGAAATGACCTTGATGACCAACTTTTTGATACTTTTGCGAACTGCAAACAGCTCTTGCGACAAGATCCAATTCAAGCTCAAAACAGAGAGGATTTAAAAAATCTTTTGAAAGTTGCCGGTGGAGGTATTGTGTTCACCACTATTCAAAAGTTTTTTCCCGAAAACGGCGCGGCGAATTTTGATTTATTGTCTGAAAGAAAAAATATCATTGTTATTGCCGATGAAGCACACCGAAGCCAATATGGATTTGGCGCAAAGACAAGTGAAAAAGATGGTGAAATTTTTATCAGATACGGCTTTGCAAAATATCTGCGAGATGCTTTGCCCCATGCTTCATTTATCGGATTCACCGGTACGCCGATTGAGAAAGAGGACGCTTCCACCCCTGCCGTTTTTGGCAATTATGTTGATGTGTATGATATCGCTCAAGCGGTTGAAGACGGCTCGACTGTGCGAATTTATTACGAATCGCGCCTTGTAAAAGTACACCTGAAACCGGAAGAAGCGGCAAAACTTGATGAGGAAGTAGAATCAATTACTGAAGGTGAAGAAAGCACCGCAAAAGAAAAAGCAAAGACCAAGTGGGTGCAACTGGAAGCGATTGTCGGACATAAGGACAGATTGAAAGCTGTTGCCATAGACATTGTTGATCATTTTGAAAAACGGCGGGAAGCATTTGAAGGCAAAGGAATGATCGTTTGTATGAGTCGAAGAATCGCGGTTGAACTTTATGAAGAGATTATCAAAATTCGCCCTGATTGGCATGACAAAGATTTGAAAAAAGGCGCGATCAAGGTGGTAATGACTTCAACATCATCCGACCCAGAAAATTGGCAAGTACATAACACAACAAAACAAAATAGAAAAGCAATCGGCGACCGATTTAAGGACGAGGGCGATGATCTGAAACTGGTTATTGTGCGTGATATGTGGCTAACCGGTTTTGATGTGCCATGCTTGCACACGATGTATGTAGATAAAGCAATGCGCGGACACAATCTCATGCAAGCCATTACCCGTGTAAATCGAGTATTCAAGGACAAGCCGGGTGGTCTCATCGTTGATTACATTGGTATTGCGTCCGACTTAAAAACAGCGTTTGCGACCTATACCGCAAGTGGTGGACAAGGCGCGCCTACTCTTGATCAAAATGAAGCTGTCGCGGCTATGCTTGAAAAGTTTGAAATTGTAGAGCAGATGTTTGACCCGTCTACCGGACGGGCAGGCGGTTTTGGTTATAAAAAATACTTTTTGGCTGATACGCGACAGAAACTTACCATCATTCTCGAAGCACAGGAGCATATTCTTGGATTGGAAGACGGGAAAAATAGATACACAAAGCAGGTCGCTCTTTTGTCGCAGGCGTTCGCCTTGTCCGTCCCGAATCTAAAAGCAATGGAAATAAAAGACGAGATTGGATTTTTCCAAGCGATTAAGGCGCGATTGACGAAATTTGAACCGATCGGATTAGGAAAATCTGATGCAGAAATTGAAACAGCGATCCGGCAGATCGTGGACAAGGCCGTTGTCTCTGAAGGGATTGTGGATGTTTTTGACGCGGCAGGAATTAAGAAGCCCGATATTTCAATTCTTTCCGATGAATTTTTGGCAGAAATTCAGGGAATGGAGAGAAAGAATCTTGCGCTCGAGCTTCTAAAGAAACTATTGAACGATGAAATAAAAATGAGGACAAGAAAGAATTTTATCCAAAGCAGGAAATTGTCCGAAATGCTTGAAAGTGCAATCAAAAAATATCAAAACAATCTTCTGACAACGGCACAAGTTATTGACGAGTTGATAAAACTAGCAAAAGATATTCGCGAATCAGACAAACGAGGGCAAGAATTGAATCTTGGTGAGGACGAATTGGCGTTTTATGACGCATTAGCGAATAATGATAACGCAAGGGAGGTTTTAGGTGACAAACAATTGACGGCTATCGCGATTGAAGTTTTCAGAAGCGTCAAAGGAAACGCGACAATTGACTGGACGCTCAAGGAACGTGTCCGCGCACGGCTCCGCCGTGATGTAAAAAGAATCTTGAACCGATACGGATATCCACCAGATCAGCAATTGATCGCGACCGAAAATGTTTTGAGGCAAGCCGAGTTGATGGCGGACGACTTGGGTAAATAAAATTTAAGAACCAAGTCCACCGAAAAGTTTTTGGGGTCCCGCACAACAGCAAAGCTGTCTGCGGGATAAACTCCGCCCCGCCTTCACTTCGTTTCGGACGGGCAGGCGGGCAAAAAGGAAGGGGGTTGGGGGGAGGGAATTTTTGCCCGCCTGCTTCCGTTCCCGTTCCGTTTGAGCAAAGGAAAAGCGGAAGGGGGGGTTGGGGCGCCCCGAAGCAGAGCAGGCTCGCTACGGGGTAAAAATTCCGCTGTTCTCTTGCGAAATCGTAAGAGGTTGCCTCGGCGACCCGAATCGTATGAAGAAAAACTTTTATTTACTTTTACAGCGGCTTAAAAACGGCCTTGCCCCTTATCATATCAATATTCGCGAGTTGAACTGAAATAAAATCTCCGCACTTGTGGAGCCGCGACCCCTTATCCGCTCTTACCCTGCCTCTCTTGTGGAACCTTCCGCCGAAACCCGGCAGGAACTCAAACGGGATTTCACCTCTCAAGCCCATCTCAGGAATATCTATCGCAAGTCCGAATTTATTTATTTTTGATATGACCGCCTCGAAATAGGAAAGTTCCAACCGGAAAGTTTTTCCCTTAAAAAGTGCAGTTTCAGCCTGTCGTTCGCCGCCCAGAATGCCTCGTCGTTCAAGGCTTCCTTCCGCGATGCGTCTTCCGCGATGTAGGCAACGGTCTTTTTGCTCCTCAACCCGCCGTATCCGTCGTAAGCCATAAATTGCTGATGGACAATAAGATCAGGGTATCTTCTTATCGGGCTGGTAAAGTGGGCGTACCGCGATTTTCCGAGCCCAAAGTGGAGGGCGTTCTTTTCGGAATAAAAGGCTCTCGCCATCGCCCTCAGAAAGGCGTCAATTATCACCAGCTTCCGATGGTCTTCAGGAACGCTCCGCAAAAATTTATTGCAGACTTTTCGTGATGATATGTCTCCCGGAGAAAGACCAAAGGCGTCTTTCATGAATTCACAAAAATCCGAAGTCTTTTCGGGAAAAGGCTGCGGGTGAACCCTGTATATTCCGGGTATTTCTTTCGCGAGCATTTCCTTCGCCGCCTCAACATTTGCCGCGAGCATGAATTCCTCCACGAATTTCTCGGCGTCTCGCTGAACATCCCTTCTCAATCCGATGATCTCATTCCCGCCCTCATCGCAAAGGACTCTGACACACTCGGTTTCTATCTCAAGAAACTCCTCGCTTTCCGAACGAAAATTCCTCATCTTTCTAAAAAGTTCGACCGCAGTCGAAAGAGACTCGCGCAGATCTTCGCATCTTTTCCCGATGCTTTCACTGAGAGATTCGGAAAGCTGTCCCTCCTTTATAAACAAATCAAGATCGTCAAAAGTAAGCCTGGCTGAAACGTGTATTTTCGATCGGCATCGCCTCGACGAAAGCGCCATGCCTGTCTTTCCGCAAACTTTAATCATTATACTGTGGGATAGTGAAATTTTGCCCGACGACAAGCTCATTTTTGAGGTCAGGGACTTGGGAAGCATTGGCAGAGTTCTGCCGGGAAGATACGCCGTGAATCCCCGCTTAGACGCCTCAAAATCAAGTTTCTCCCCCTGCCTGACCCATGCGGAAACGTCGGCGATGTGAACGCCAAGCTCATAATTCCCATCACGATCTTTTTTCACCGACATCGCGTCGTCATAATCTTTCGCATCCGCCGGATCAACGGTGCAAACAAAAAGAGATGTCAAATCTTCTCTTGGAATTTCGAGAGGCTTCAACCCCGATATTTCTTCCTCAAAATCGGCAGTGTACGGAGGAGCAATGTCATATTCGGAGGCTATCGCCGAAAGGTCTGCCTGAAGATTTCCCGCTTCTCCTATCACCCTCCTCACTCTGCCGGCGCTGAATTCACCGAAAGAATCGTCGTCAAGGGTCAATTCAACCCAGTCGCCCTTCTTCGCCCCCATCATGTTTCCGGAGACGGTTATGTCGCATGAAACTCTTTTCGACAGGGGACGCAATTTCCTTCCCGCTATGATTTCACCGCAAACAGTTGAACGCCCGCGCTCAAGAATTTTTTCGACCTTTGCTATAGGCCTTTCCGATCGCCCGTCTTTGAAAATAGACGCGCTGACAACGTCTCTGTCCATCGCTCCGCCGGTAAATTGCGGCGGAACAAAAAAATCATTGTCGCATCCCTGAACGGAAATAAAGCCGAAGCCGGAGGCCGTCAGCGTGATCCTCCCGCTTACCGTTCTCAACTTTTCAGTTTTCTCTTTTTCTTTATAGTGTTTTCTTTTCATGAAACTTAAGTTATATTAACTATTCAATATAAAAAGGGGATGTTTTGAAAAACAATGATAAAAATAGAAAACCGACGGCCATAGATTTTATCGCGAGAAAAAAACAGGGAATCAAAATACCGTCGCTGTCTCTATACGACGCTCCGACCGCGAAATTCGCAGTCGAATGCGGAATTGATTTGCTTCTCGTAGGCGATTCGCTCGGCATGACTATGCTCGGATACGAGAATACTATTCCGGTCAGGCTCGAAGATGTTTTGATGCACGCCGCCGCAGTCCGCAGGGGCGCCGAATCGGCCTTCGTCGTAGCCGACATGCCTTTTATGACATACCAGATATCTCCGGAAAAGGCGATGGAAAATGCCGCCCGCTTTTTGCAGACCGCCGGCTCTGACGGCGTCAAGCTTGAGGGCGGAGTCAAAATGGCCAAAACGGCCGCGAGGCTCGTCGGCGCCGGAGTCCCGGTAATGGGACACATCGGACTTCTCCCTCAAAATGTCCTCACGGAAGGCGGATACAGAAAAGTGGGGAAAAATCAGGATGAAAGAAGATGCCTCCTTGACGACGCGAAGTCCATTGAGGATGCCGGAGCGTTTTGCATTATTCTTGAATGCATCGAAGACGAAACCGCCGCGATAATAAGCGAGTCGTTAAATATTCCGGCTATTGGAATAGGCTCAGGCAAATCCTGCGACGGCCAAATACAAGTCGTTACCGATATACTCGGCATCTCTGATTTTATCCCAAAACACGCAAAGACGTATCTGAATCTCGCCGATGAAATCAAAAAGGCGTTTTCAAGGTATGCGTCTGATGTTGCAAGTTCAAGCTAAGGAATTTCAAAGTTGACGGGTTAAATATCGCCTCAAAGTCGGGGTCGGAATCGAATGCCAAGCCAAATGAGAAGTTCTAAAGTTCTAAAGTTCTAAAGTGCAGAAGTGCGAAAGATCGAGGGTATCAGAGCATCAAAGTGTCAGAGTGTCAAAGTGTCAAAGTTTGATTGGAAATCTTGACCATTAAATCTTAAAACTTTGTGTCTTGGTGCCTTTGTGGTTAAGTTTCAGGAGAGAAGATCTAAACGAATCTGGTGATTGGATGATTGGGAGATTGAAGAATTGAAAAATCTCCAAATAGGAAAAGGAAGTGCGGGTTTGAAAAAACAAAAAGGAGAAAGGGGGAAGGCTAAAGACTGAAGGGAGAAGGATGTTCGGGAGTTTTCATTCTGAATCCTCCTTTGAAACTGCCGTTGGAGTTCACAGCCCCGAGGCCCCGCGGCTCGGGATATTCGACTTTAGCGTGTCTCTTTCTTGGCAGTTTCTTATTGATAAAACCCCGAGGCGCAGGCGCTCGGGGTCGGT
This sequence comes from Lentisphaeria bacterium, assembly GCA_020056205.1. GTDB lineage: Bacteria > Verrucomicrobiota > Lentisphaeria > Victivallales > GWF2-50-93 > JAGVIF01. The sequence goes on from JAGVIF010000097.1 coordinate 5,770, forward strand.
CGCTGAATTCTGACTCCTGAATTCTTGATTTTTATGTCCCTTACGTCCCTTATGCCTCTGCGGTGAAGAGCAGGATTACGAATTACGAATTTAGAAACCAATGACCTATAACCAATAACCTAATAACCAAATAACCAATTTTTAAAAAAAATATTTGTTATGTCAAAAGCCGTGCTTTTTTTAGCGGACGGCATGGCGGATGAGCCGCTTGATGAACTTGCCGGCAAGACTCCGCTCGAATATGCCAACACTCCAAATATGGATTTGATCGCGCGCCGGGGGGCTTCCGGAACTTTTCTTTCGCTTCCGGGAAATTGTCCGACTTCGTCTGACGCCGCGAACCTTTCCGTTCTCGGCTACGACCTTGAGAAAAATTATCCCGGCAGGGGTCCGATAGAGGCGGCAGGCAGAAACATTCACCTTGCCGATGATGAGATCGCATTCCGCTGTAACATCGTTGACATAAAAGACGGGATTCTGAATGATTATTCCGCCGGGCATGTTGACGATAAAACTTCCGTGACGATTATAAAAATTCTGAACGATAAACTCGGCTCGGAAAAACTCAGATTTTATCCGGGCGTCAGCTACAGAAACATCCTCGTCCTGAAGGGCGCTGAGTTCACCGAAAAAATAAATTTCGCCAAGCCGGATTCGTCGCAGGGCGAGGAGATATCCAAATTACTCCCTTACCAGGCGAATGACTCCCCCGAATCCGCTGAAACCGCGCAATTTATCCGAAAACTTATTTTTGATTCAATACTGATTCTTTCATCTCTTCCGCACAACAAAAATAATAACGGAAAAGCCAATGCCGTCTGGCCGTGGAGCCCGGGCAGAAAACCTCAACTCCAATCCTTTTCCGAAAAATATCAGGGCGCGCGGGCGGCGGTCATAAGCGCGGTTGATGTGATTTTCGGAATAGCCGCATGCACCGGAATGGACATAATAAAAGTTCCGGGAGCAACAGGATTCATTGACACCAATTACGAAGGCAAGGCCTCCGCCGCAATAGACGCCGTCAAAAACCGCGATTTTCTCTTCCTCCACGTCGAGGCGATAGACGAGTGCTCGCACATGGGAAGACTCGATTTAAAACTCAAAGCGATAGAAGATTTCGATTCAAGAATAGTCGGGCCGGTTATGAAAGCATTAGAAAATGATAACATTACTTTCGCCGTCCTCCCCGACCATTACGTCCCGATAAAAGTCAGAAAACACACCCGCACTCCGACGCCGGTCGCAATCTGCGGTCCGCACATAACCCCCGACGCCATATCTTTCTACAGCGAAACCCTCGCGCCGAAAGGCTCTCTCGGTCTCATGAAAAAAGATCAGCTCATGAAAAAAA
>JAGVIF010000105.1 GCA_020056205.1 Lentisphaeria bacterium
GAGAGCGCTGAATCATGCTGCAAACGGCTTAAAAAGCGCGGAATATTTGTAAGATGGTTCGGATCCCCGTTGACATCCAAATTCGTCCGCGTAAGCATCGGAACGGAAAAAGACATCAGGACGCTGTTGAAGGAAATATAAGGAGTGATTTATGGCGCGTTTTATCAATATTGCAACAATTCATTTTCAAGTTTCTGAACGGGGAAACGACCCTCAGCAGACGGCGTTAGCCCAATTCAGGGAAGCGGAATTGAGACTGGACGGCGCCGGGGTTGATCTCGTCGTTACCTGCGAGGGAATGGAGTCTGTCGGACAGACCATGAAGCAGGCGGAAAACGCGAAACGTCCCGGACCAATGTTCAATGCCTACCGTGATTTTGCCATGCGCAACAGTTGTACCATTGCCGGATCCATCAAATTGGAAGACGGCGGCAAAGTATACAACGCGCTGGTTTTCATCGGGGCTGACGGTGACTTGCTTGGGGATTACCGGAAGGCTTTTCCAACACAGGGGGAATTGGAACAAGGGCTTTCCGCCGGTAACGGCGCAAAGGTAGTTGACACTCCGGCAGGACGGCTCGGCGGGGTGATTTGTTTTGACTTGAATTTCGACGAATTGCGGGATGCCTACCGGACGCTGCGTCCGGATGTGCTATGTTTTTCCAGTATGTTTCATGGTGGGCATTTGCAGCAAAACTGGGCATATCAATGCCGGTGCTATTTCGCCGCCGCCTGTAAAGACAACACCAGCGATATTCTTGATCCGCTTGGACGGATTGTGAATTCAACCAACTTTTATAACAGAATTGCGTGGGCGAGAGTCAATCTTGACCGCTTCTTCATGCATCAGGATAAAAACAATATCCGCTTCCATGAGATACGACGAAAATATGGCAACAAAATACTTGTTGATGTCGCGTCTGACTTGGGGACAGCCGTTATGTACAGTCTGACGGACGAGATTTCCGCGCCTGAAGTGGCAAAGGAATTCGAACTCGTCGAAATTGACGATTACTTCGCCGCTTCCCGCCGGAGGATATTTGCGCCGTTTTTGAAACCGCATTTGAATATGGACAGTATCCGGTAAAATAATCCTGAACCCGCGACGGATTTAACATATACTGCATAAGGCTGAATTGTGAAAATTGTGGAGGGTCGGACTTGTCCGACCGGAAATTGGAGTTTTGCAATTGCCTCAATAAAACGATGCCAATAGCGATATCGACCCCGAAAAAAATAGCAGTTTCAAAAAACAGACAAATGAGGTAAGATAAAAATGACATTTTCGGAAAATGATTTTATTGTTGCGCCGCCCAATGGACGGAAAACAAACAGCCGCAAGAAATTATCTGCCGGTCGCGAGACGTTTCCGTCAGTTGAAGCCGCCAGGGATGCCATCCGGCAGCTCCGAAAAAGAGGCAAATGCCCGGGAGAAGTGAATATATGGATTAGAGAAGGCGTTTACGCGTTGAATGAAACCATGATTTTCACTCCCGAAGATTCCAATGCGTGTTACAAGGCATATCCGGGAGAAAAAGTGGTTTTCTCCGGAGGGATTTCCGTAGAAAACTGGCAGGAATCGAAGCTGGGGGAAAAACGCCTCTGGACCGCCGATGTCTCCAAGATTACAAAAGATAAAGGAACATTTAAACAGCTCTTTATATGCGGAAGGCGATGCTCCCGCACTCGTTTCCCTAAAACCGGCTTCCTGAAGCTTGGAGATTTGACACCGGAAATCAAGAAAGAACTGTTAGACGGAACCGATAAGGTCATTATTGGACGGAAAGATGAGTTGCCGCAGATCAGGAGTTTTAAAAATGTCGAACTGATCGTGCTGCATTTCTGGATAGAGGAACGCCTGCCAGTATCCTCCTTTGATCCGGAAACCGGGATAATCACATCTTCCAGACAAAGCAGATTTTGTGTTTCCGGCGATAAAAACATCGGGTATCTGGAGAATATTGCCGAAGCGCTCACCGATGCGGGAGAATGGTATCTCGACGAAGATAAAGCATTGCTGTATTACCTGCCCCGCAAGCACGAAAAGAGCGGCGAAACCCGCGCTGTTGTTCCGGTATTGAAGCAACTGCTCCGGATTGACGGCGACCCGCATAAAAATAAATTTGTCGAAAATCTGAAATTTGAAAATCTGGAGTTTGAGTATTCCGCCTGGATTCAGCCCGACTGGGGGGCGAAACGCTTCAATCCGAACCTTCCGCGTTCCAAATGGCGGATAAACAGCGCCTGCAAATGGGATCAGGAACGACCGTCGAAAAAATCAAAACTCTATGGGGCGATGCCTCAGGGCGCTGTTGATATTCCGGGCGTTATTTATCTGGAAGGCGCTAAAAACTGCGCGATATCCGGATGCGGACTCCGACATCTCGGATGGTACGGCATTGAACTCGCCGAAGGCTGTTCCGGCAATCATATTATCGGCAACACCATTTGCGATATGGGCGCCGGAGGTGTCAAAGCCGGCGGCGCAAAAGACATTGTTCATAAAAACGAATTGACCTTTAGTAACGTAATAAGCGGCAACCATATCTTTGCCGGCGGACATGTGTACATGAGCGCGCTGGGTATCGGTTTGTTTCACACTTTCGGCAACTTGGTCGCCCATAATCATATTCATGACTTGAAATACACGGGTATTTCCTGCGGCTGGGTCTGGGGATTCGGCGGCAACGTAACCCGTGAAAACCGCATCGAGAAAAATCACATCCATCATATAGGGGATGGCTCTCTGAGCGACATGGGCGGTATTTACCTGCTCGGCGTTCAGCCGGGAACCAGAATTGCCGGCAACCTGATCCATGACATCAGAAAATATTATTATGGCGGCTGGGGAATTTATACCGACGAAGGCAGTTCCCATCTTGTCATAGAAAATAATATCTGCTATAACCTTGACAGCCAGGGTTTTCACCAGCATTTCGGCAGAGAAAACATTATCAGGAATAATATTTTTGTTTTCGGCAGGGAAGGCGCGGCGGCGCTGACGCACGGCACCGCAAGAAATACCGGATTCGAGCATCCCGGCGTCAATTCCACCAGCGCGGTTACATTTTATAACAACATATTTGTCACCGACGGCGCGCCGTTCTTTTTCAACCCCAATAAAACAGGCACGGCTTACCTGAAAAAAGAGTTTTTCTCCGACCTCAACCTGTTCTGGGATATTTCAAAAAAGAATATATTGCTCGGCATCGGCTCATTCGAAAAAATCGAAACAAAATACGGCCTGAAAAAGTGGCGCAAACTCGGATTTGACTTAAAATCCCTGCTGGGCGATCCCAAATTCAGAAATCTCAAAAAATTCGACTTCCGGCTTAAAAAAAATTCCCCGGCATTCAAGTTGGGATTCAAGCCGATTGACACGACCGATGTCGGCCCGGCACCGCGTCAACCTACATTTAAAGCTAAGGAATTTCAAATAAAGAACGCGTAAAAAAAAACAAGAATATGACGGATAGTAGTACGGATATCTTCGGGGCAAAAGCAGGCACGGGCTTGAATCAATGGCCATGGAAGATATAGATACATAACCCGCAACAACTTATAAACAGGACATATCATATGATGAAAAAATATTACACTATAATTTACGCGGCATTTTTCCTGTTTTCAATTATCTTCCTCCAACCGTCATTGACTGCGCAGGAGGCAAAACGATATAAAACTGCAGTCTTGTCTATAGCCACGCCATTAAACACCGAAAATAAAGACATTCAGTCAATCGCCGCGCTCTGTGAAGCCAAGCTCATGGGGGCATTCGCATCAGACAATAGTTTCCAATTAATTGAAAGGCAGGCGATTGATAAAATCCTGCGCGAATATGAAATGTCGAATTCAAACTCACGGATTGATCCGATCAAATACGGACAAATGCTTGGCGCCGACATTCTTATATTCGGCCGTATATTTGAAAGCGTAAAAGATACCAGATGTGAGATTAAGGCCGTTCAAACTTCAATCGGAACCATTTTAAACAATTCCATGTCCTCTGTTCCGGAGCCCATTGATAAAAACGTTAGCGAGTTAATTGCCGGATTTAAAAACAATGTCGGGTTATCTTTGGCAGAAATAAAGAAACGAGAGGGACTGCCTTCAGCTTCAATAATATCCATAAAAAACACAAGCATTATCCATCGTTTGGACTACCTTGAGAATGTCCTTAAAGAAATAATTGAAAAAGACATCATAAAATCCGGCAATTACAGGCTTCTTCCCAGAAGACATACCGATATCCTCCGCAAGGAAACAGAATTCTCATACGGAGGATTCACTTCATGGCAGGAATCCGTCCTCGCGGAAAAAGCAGATCTCGTTCTTTCAGTTGAATTTGAAGAAAAGCCATCTTCCGGAATATCTTTTGAAGATACACCAGTATTGGTAAAGGTTGCATTTTCTTATCGGGATGGCAACTCCACGATGATAGAAGAATCTGGCGCTAACGCCGGGATAAAGACCATATTTGACACAATTTCCTTGAAAACCAGCCTGGAATTATGCAAAAAAGGCAATTCTCCGGTCAATTCTCCCAAAACGCCTGAGACAAAAACAATTGAGGCCGCGATTCTAATTCAGGAGTTCGTAAAGCAACTTTATGTAACAGAGCATGTTGGCGGAGACAATTACTGGGAGTACGACTATGAGAATATGTCTGAAAATAATATTGAACTCCTCAATAAGGCTCTTTACCTTGATCCGAGTATTTCTATAGCCAGATACTACTTGGCCTCTCTTCTGTCTTTCAAAGCTAATTACACAAATGCTCCACCGCTTGAACAGGCTGCTGACGAATTCGAAATATTCATTCTGTCAAATCCTTCAAAACCCATTATGATCAGAGCCTGCCACAGACTCGCATCGTGCTATGAACTGTTAATCCATAATTACCGCGTGTCTGTGGGTGAATTAAAATATCCAAGCTGGATGAATAAAACGCAAAACCAGCCTCAGCTCAGCGATATTGAGAAAGGAAAATTACGATTAAAGCTGAATTTCTGCCGCAGGAGAATCATTGAAATCCTCAAACTCCGGCTCTCCATAGATACCGAAAACAGGATGACATTTCTATATCTGCCTGTATGGATTTTCGGAAAAGATGGAACTAAAGATGCGGCGGTTTTATCAGACTGGTTTAATTTTGTTGACAAGACATATGGAAAGGATCACGCAAAAAAAACTATTAATTGCCCCCTTTTCGATGCGGCCTTATATCTTTATGAAGTCGGCGCCCCTCGGAAGGCTCTTGAATTTTATGAGCGCGCCTTAAAGGAGCACAAACACGATAAATCCGACGACCTCACCCTGCTTGCAAAGATATTTACCGCGCTTGGAGAAAAAGATAAAACGACAGAATTGCAGAATAATTTCCCCAAGGACACTGAAGAATATAGAAAGCGTGAAATAATTGAGGAGCAACAGATTTACTCTCAGTATCTAAAATGGCCTGTCAGTGTGCCAGCCGCAGTTTTCCCTGCGGAATTGCTTTTAAAAATGCCATGGAAGTTCAATCCGCTTAATAATGACGAATACGTCCTTGCAATGGAAAAAACGGACGGCAAATATTTTATTTTCACAGGAAAAGGCATGTCAAATTCGACCAACTGGGGACAGAAAGAAGGGAGATATTTAAGTGGTTTTAAGACGTATCATTCTTATACTTGGGACGGCAGAACTGATAAATTCCTCCCTTTTTCAATTGATAAAACCAATAACGGTTTTCATGTAACATCTGTCCGGAAACTAAATGATATTTTATGGCTCGGCACAACAAATGGAATTGTAAAGTTGAATCCCAAAAACCTTTCGGGGCAACTCCTTGCCGAAAAAGACGGGCTTCCCGCCTCGGAGATATTAAGTTCCGCCATAATTGACGGAAATTTGTGGTTCGGCCCATCTTATCGAAAATCAGCGGAGGACATGCCTGCGATAATATTCTCCTTGGATCCGAACAGCTTAAAAGTCAACACCTACTTTAGTTCAGAAAAACACGATCCCCACAATGCTGCCATAAAAGAAATAATCTCATGGAAAGAGAAAGTCTTGTTCTCAGGAGGAAGGTCTGGAGCCTTGATAAAGATACCGGCTCAGTTACCAATTGTCATCCTAAAAGCTTGGGTGAATTCTATAATGTTAATGATGCGCTCTATTATCTAACCAATTCGAATTTCTATACTGTCAGGAACAGCAGTCAGTTAATCCTATCAGAACCATTATTTAATATTCTGCATATCCCCGACATTAACCGTTCAAAATCTCCCGACGCTCAAAGCTGCATATTCATGTATAATGTAATCCCGCCTTCCGCGCCAGCGCCCGCGCCAGTACCCGCGCCAGTGTCCACACCAGTGTCCAATCTGCTTGATGGATATGAACAACAAATACCGATAGCAATAGGCGGTGATGGCAAGATGATTTGGTTTTGCCGAAAAAATACAATAGCCGCTTATGATCCCGAGAAGGATAACTGGTATGGTACTGTATCCTCTAATGATGTTTCTTCTGCTTGCGAAATCGTATTTATAGATGATGAGGTTTGGCTGCTTGGATACAATCAGCCATGGTCTGTGAAAAAACAGTCCTTCTTGAATAAAATGATAGAGATGGGGCTTTCAAAAACAACTGCTGAATTCCGAAAAGAATATCTTGAACTGATCAGAACTTTCGGGCCTGAATATGAAGGCGTGTACTATGTGTCAAAAAAAGACTATGAAAAAGCTATCCGCTGCTTTGACGATTCAATACGACTTGAGCCGAATAATGTCCTTCCATATTTCAGGAAAGCCGTATGCCTTAGAAGCTTGAATCCGGCCAGATTTGACGAAGCCATAAAGATATATGATGAAATAATAAAGAAATTTGATTCCTCGGCCATAAGAAGAATTGCTGAAAGCGAAAAACTCGGAGCCTTATTCTACGCAAAACGTTATGAGGAAGTCATAGATTTCGGATCCGACATCTCTAACTACCGTTTCTTTTCTTCGACGCTTGAATATCCCGTAAAAGCCTGTCTTGAATTAAAGAGGCCTGACATGGCAAAAGCAATTATTGACAAATACGAAACCACTCTTCTGGCAGCCAGCAAATATGCATTTGTAAAAAGAGTCTCCATTGACCAATGGCAGTTCCGCAATCTTGACAAAGATGATATTTCAGAACTTAAAGGAATGATCTCAAAATAATCGGTGCCAGTATAAGCTACATCTTGTATTGTAGCATGTTGCATTTATATTATTGCATTCGATGTTTTTAGGGACTATCCGGGTCAGAGTTCATACTCTGAAATTCAAACGGGTTTCTGATTTGCGAAATTCGCGAATAGAGGGTAGGTTAGGGGCATGGTTGCGATTAATACAAGATACGACTCCAAAGGTCAGCTCACCGAAGCCTACGCCCACGACAAAGACGGCAAGGCGAACTACGTCTATGGCTATGATGCAATCGGGAATCGCCTGAGGAGTAGCGCAAGCCTCCGGCTTGCAAGCGCGGATTTCTCTTACAACGCTCTGAACCAGATGACCAATCCCGGATATAAATACGACGCCTTCGGCAATCTCATCAAAACTCCCGACGCCGAATATTCTTACGACCTGCACGATCGCCTCTGCGAAGTTCGCAAGACCGACGGAACGGTGGTTACATATTCATACGATCCGCTTGGACAAAGAATTGCATCAGAAGAGATAACAACGAAACACACGAAATATTTGATGAGCGGAATGGTTGAGGAAGGACGACAAGTCGTCTCTGATACCGCCGCCACCGGCGGCCAACAGGGCGATATCCGCAAAGAATTTTACAGATAATTTTTAAGTCCTTTTCGCTCCAGCTCTTTAATTATATCGCGGACTTTTTCCGAGCTGTTTTTGTCGGCGATAAGCAGGACATCGGGGGTGTCAACGACGATGAGATTGCTGACTGCTATCATAGCGACCAGTTTGTCGGATTTGACGAAATTAGAGTGGCTGTCAATGAGTTCGCGCCGGGATGAAATGACATTTCCGAGCGAGTCGGACTCCATAATATCGCTTAAAGCCTTCCATCCGCCCACGTCGCTCCATCCGTAATCAACAGGGACGACAACGCTGTTGCCGCATTTTTCCATAATGGCTGTATCCACAGGTATTTTCAGCATTTTGGCGTATTCGGCCGAGATGTCGGCATTTTCCCCTTCGGCGTCCCATTTTTTCTTTATTTCGTTCAAGATATTGAAGATTGCGGGGGTTAATTTCTCAAATGAGTCAAGGATGGCGTCTATCCTCCAGAGGAAGATTCCGCTGTTCCAGTAGTAATTGCCCATTTTGATGAATTTGGCGGCGGTGCGCGCATCCGGTTTCTCCTTGAACTTGGCGACTTTGAAGCTGTCTCCGAGCGGCGCGCCCGCCTCTATGTATCCATAACCGGTTGCCGGATAAGCAGGTTTTACCCCGAAGGCGACCAGACAGCCTTTTTCGGCCATTTTTCCGGCGGGTTTGAGGCTTTCGATGAAAGCTTCGGTGTTTTTTATGACATGGTCCGACGGCAGGACGAAAACGAGATCATCTCCTTTATATTTTCTGGAGAGGAAGAGAGAACTGAGGGCTATGGCTGGCGCAGTATTCATTCCAAACGGTTCGAGAATAATGTTGCGGACGGGGAGTTCGGGGAGTTCTCTTTCGACAAGCGGCTTTTGGGCATTGGAGGTTATCACAAAGGTGTCATCCGGACGGACTGAGCCGGAAAGGCGGTCAAATGTCTCTTTAATCATAGACTTGCCGGAGTTTATTTTAAGATACTGTTTGGGGTTTTTTTCGCGGCTCATCGGCCAAAATCGCGTGCCGGAGCCTCCTGCCATTATCAGCGCTGTCAACATTTTATTGTTTCCCTCCAATAATCCAACCATTCGTAATCCCGCAGGATGCCTTCACGGAATCAGGTTTATCATTATGTTTTCTCAATCCCGTTCAAAATAAATCCGGCGTATATGGTTTATTTTCAGAGACTTCCATCTTTTCTTGTCTGCATGAAGTATTTTTTCTTATTTCTGCGGCGATGCTTCTTAGCTCAAGTTCTTCGCATATTGCCTCAAGCGCGGGGTAATTGGGCTTTTTTCTAAGGAAAGAATTTTCTTCCGCGCCGTTCACGACCGGTATATCTATTATGAGTTTTATCAATTCCCTGTTTTTCGCAAGACGCTCCCGCGACAGCGAAATGGCGTTTCTTATTTTTTCTCTTTCCACAGAATTTAGTTCCGCGAGAATACGGTCAATAGAGGAAAACTTTCTTATCAGCTTGGCGGCCGTCTTAGGCCCAACTCCTTCGACCCCCGGAATATTGTCGGAACTGTCGCCAACAAGCGCGAGGTAATCAACAATCTGTTCCGGACGGACTGCGAATTTCGCAAAAACCGCGTTCTCATCCAACACATCGAAGCCGCCGCGCTTTTTATCAGGAATGAGAAGAGACACATTTTCTTTCACTAATTGCGCGAGGTCTTTGTCGTGGCTTGCGATGCGGATTCGCGCGTCCGCGAATTTCGCGCAGATGGCGGCTATTATGTCATCGGCCTCGTATCCCTCGGACTCGGAGAGCGCCCAGCCGAACGCCTCCGTTATTTTTTTCACATAAGGGATTTGCGACAACAGTTCATCCGGCATCGGCGGGCGCGTGGCCTTGTAAGAAGGTTCTATTTTTATTCTGTGGGCTGATTTGCCTTTGTCAAACACAGCGGCGCCGTATTCCGCCGGATAGTCCCTATCAAGCAGGAGCAATATCTTCGCAAACGCGAAAATCGCATTTGTCGGCTGTCCGGCCGAATTATTCAGCGGAGGCAGGGCGTAAAACCCCCTGTAAATGTGCGCGTAAGAATCAATTAAAACAAAAGATTTATTCATGAAACTACCAGCAGTAGAATGCCGCCCGCATTCACCGCCACAAATAGGGGAACAAAACAAAGCCAAAATGAGATCATTTTATTTTATCCTTAAAGTTTTCACTTTGTCGCGGTTCGGAACTACGGCTGAATTTCACAATCTCCCTCATCTGCCTGTGCGTGGCACGCAGACAGGTCGGCGTTGGCTTTGACTTTCGCAATTGGCTCATTCGATTATTGTGTGGCAAAATGCGCGAATTACAAGTCGTTCAGCGCGGTTAATCCTGGAAGTTGTTTTCCTTCAAGGAGTTCGAGAGATGCTCCACCGCCTGTTGATATGTGGGTCATCTTGGCTGACAATCCGCTCCGGTTGACAGCGGCGACGGAGTCTCCTCCGCCTATTATGCTCAGGGCGCCGCTATCTGCGACCGCTTTGCATACTCCCATAGTTCCGTTGGCGAAGTTTGGCATTTCAAAGCATCCCATGGGACCGTTCCACAATATAGTTTTAGCCTTAGCGATGGCGGAAGAAAATTCCTGAATGCTTTTGGGACCTATGTCGAGCGCCATCCAACCGTCCGGAATATCCTGTCCGACTGTTTGTCGCCGCGCGCCGTTGTCGAACTTGTCAGCGGCTATGTTGTCAACCGGAAGCAGGAGACTGACTCCTTTGGAATCAGCCTCTTTCATAATTTCGCGGGCGGTGTCAAGCAGTTCGTTTTCGCAAAGTGAATTTCCGACATTATGCCCCTGAGCCTTCAGGAAGGTGTAAGCCATTCCGCCTCCGATTATCAGCGAGTCAACTTTTTCTATCAGAGCCTTAAGGACGGCCAATTTGTCGGAAACCTTTGCGCCTCCGATAATTGCGACGAAAGGCTTTGCGGGATTGGCAACCGCGTCGCCGAGATATTTGATTTCCTTTTCCATCAGAAGTCCGGCAACGGAAATCGGAATATATTTGCATATTTTAGCGGTTGACCCGTGAGAGCGGTGGGCGGTTCCGAAGGCGTCGTTGACGAAGACGTTGCCGAGTTTGGCAAGTTCCTTTGCGAAATTCGCGGCCTTTTCCTTGTCCTCGTCGGTTTTTGTTTTCATATCCTCTTCTTTGTGAAAGCGGGTGTTTTCGCATATCATAACTTCGCCGGCTTTGAGGGCTTTCGCGGCTGAAACAGCCTTTTCCCCTACGCAGTCATCGCAAAATTTCACTTCCCTTCCGAGCAGATTTGACAGGACGCCGACAGTCGGTTTAAGGCTGAACTCCGCCTTGATCTCTCCGTCCGGGCGGCCAAGATGACTCAGCAGGACAAGCGAAGCGCCGTTGTCAAGGACATATTTTATTGTCGGAACAGCCGCTCTTATTCTCGTGTCATCTTTCACTTTTCCTTCTTTGACGGGCACATTGAAATCAACCCGCATCACAACTTTCGCGCCCTTGAAGTCTATGTCTCTGACAGTTTTTTTCTTAAAATTCATCGCTTAAGCCCCCATGTTTTTTTATAAAAAGCCCGGAGAAAAGGTATTTCCCTTCGGGCTTTACCTAAGTTTTGCGGTTCAATCAGCCGAACTTAAACTAAGTTCTTGATAATAAACAATGTATGAACTGCAATGCAGTTCATTAAATTATTCAAATAAGAATTCGGCTGATTGAAAAGTAGTCAGAGTTCAGGAGCTAGGATTCAGAATTTCCAATTTCTTTCACCGCAGAGACATAAGGGACACAAGGGACATAAAAATCAAGAATTCAGGAGTCGGAATTCAGGATTCAGAATGAAAACTCCCGAACATCCTTCTCCCTTCAGTCTTTAGCCTTCCCCCTTTCTCCTTTTTGTTTTTTTCAATCCCGCACTCCCTTTTCCTATTTGGTGATTTAAAGATTTGGAGATTTTTCGATCCTTCAATCTCCCAATCATCCAATCACCATATTCTATTAGAGCTTCTCCCCTGAAACTTAACCACAGATTAACACCGATGAACACTGATTTTGTCTAGTTTCATTTTGACGGAACCCCGAGGCGTAAGCGCTCGGGGCCGGCCGCTTATTTCGAGATATGGACGATGAGGTCAACGCATTTGCAGGAATATCCCCATTCGTTATCGTACCATGCGACGACTTTCACGAAGGTGTCATTGAGGGCAATACCCGCCTTGACATCGAATACGGAAGTGCAACTTTCGCCGATAAAGTCGGATGAAACAACTTCGTCTTCCGTAACCGCAAGAATTCCTTTCATAGAGCCTTCGGCGGCTTTCTTCATCGCCGCAACAATTTCCTCGTATTTTGCGGGTTTCGCAAGTTTGCATGTGAGGTCAACTACTGACACGTTCGCGGTCGGAATGCGGAATGCCATTCCGGTGAGTTTGCCGTTAAGTTCAGGAATGACCTTGCCGACAGCCTTTGCCGCGCCGGTGCTCGACGGAATGATGTTGAACGCGGCAGCTCTTCCGCCTCTCCAGTCCTTCTTTGAAGGGCCGTCAACCGTCTTCTGGGTGGCTGTTGTGGCGTGAACCGTGGTCATAAGCCCTTCAATTATTCCAAAACTATCATTGAGAACTTTCGCGACCGGCGCGAGGCAATTCGTTGTGCAGGACGCATTTGAGATAATAGTTTCGCCTTTGTATTTATCATGGTTGACTCCCATCACAAACATAGGAGCGTCTTTTGAAGGCGCGGAAATTACGACTTTTTTCGCGCCGGCTTTGATATGCGCTTCGGCCTTGGCAAGTTCCGTGAAAACTCCGGTTGACTCGAGAATCACTTCAGCTCCGCATTCTTTCCATGGGATTTCTTCCGCCTTCATCGCGGCATACACGTTGATGTTTTTTCCGTTGACCACTAATTTTCCGTCCTTCGCGCGCACTTCCCCCCTGAAGCGTCCGTGCACGGTGTCGTATTTCAGCATATAAACCATGTATTCAGCGTCAATGAAAGGATCATTGATTCCGACAATTTCCACCGCTGGATTTTTGAGCGAAGCTCTGAAGAAAAGGCGTCCTATTCTTCCAAATCCGTTAATTCCGACTTTTACCGCCATTTTAGTTCTCCTCAATTTTTATGTTAAAATTTTTATGAGATTTGAGAGCCAAAATATAAAACCAGTATATTCTTTTTCAAGCTTAGCGCGGAAAAAAATAAAATCAGGGGTTGATTCCAATTTTGCGGGAGCTACTGCGGAAAATGCAAAATCCATATTTTTATTCTTTATTTTGTGAAAAACAGTTGTCAACGTTAGGTAATTGCAAAACTCGATGTAGAACAAGCCTCCGGCTTGTTTGCCTGCAAGCCAGAGGCTTGCGCTACTTCTTAAAAGCGGAGTTTTGCAACTGGCTCTCAATGCTATGTTTTTGTGGAAAAACAAACGATTTCACATTTTATTAGATGTCCATATTTACAGGAAGGACCTGTCTGCGTGTAACGCACAGGCAGACAGGGTTCGGTGAATATTTACGTTCATACATCGTTTATTACCAAGGACTTAGGTTAATATCGGCCGTATTCCTCGACAAGATCACCGACGAGTTTCACGAGGCCGATATCGCCGTTCGGCGGTACCTGGTCTGCCACACCGAGCATGAATTTGCCGGAATTCTTGTGGATGCGAATAATCTCTTTTACGTGCTTCTCCATAGATTTGGCGTTGAACGGAGGCGCGAACATAGCGCCGGGAATGCCGCCGAGCAGCAGAATATCGGGACCGGCCATCGAACGAAGGTCTTCGAGAGCGACATCGCCCACCGGCTTTGGCACGACCGAATCTACGCAGTCTACGCCGGTGGCGGCAAGTTTTTCAAGGGCGCCGCGCAGTGTGCCGTCATTGTGGATCATGGTCCGGTGCCCGCGTTCGCGCAGCCATCCGGTCCAGCGCCGCAGGTGCGGAGCGATGTATTCGTCGAAGTAGCTACCCATGGTCGAGCCGGACAGGTTTTCGCAGATCATGACGTAGGAAGACGGACCGGCGGCAATGTGACGGTAGATTTCGTCATTTGCCTTTTCAATAGCCGCGAGAGTCATCTGCATCTGCTCCGGTTCATCGACCAGCAAGTAGGTGAGATCCA
>JAGVIF010000025.1 GCA_020056205.1 Lentisphaeria bacterium
GAAACTGCCAAGAAAGAGACACGCTAAAGTCGAAGATCCCGAGCTGCGGGGCCTCGGGGCTGTGAACTCCAACGGCAGTTTCAAAGGAGAAAGTAGAAAACGATAAAGAAGTTCGGGAGTTCTAAAGTGCGGGAGCTCGGGAATGCGAGAGTGTAGCACAGGCATCTTGCCTGTGTCCTTGAATCGGAGAAACGGCGAACCGGAGAAACGGAGATAGGAAAAACAATGAACTTCGAACATCGAATCAATATAAAAACCTTTGTGCCTTTAACCTATAACCAATAAACTAATAACCCTTTGAAACTGTTGCCTTTTTCGAGGTCGAATGGCGCTAAGTTAAGGATTTCGAAAAAAATAACTCGGGTCTATCTGACCTGAGGGTTGCGGGTCAAATAGACCCGCGCTACCTCGAAATGCGCATTAACTTAGCGCCATTCGACCCCGAAAAAAAACGGTGATAAAAAATGAAAAGCGAAATAAAATACAGAGTTCCTTACGCGGACACCGACCAGATGGGCGTAGTGTATTACGCGAATTATCTTGAATATTTCGAGAGGCTGAGAAATGAACTGCTCAGAGAGGCCGGAACCCCGTATTCTCAAATCGAAAAGATGGGGTTTATCCTGCCGGTCATTGAGGCTTACTGCAAATATATAGCTCCGGCTAAATATGACGATTTGATAAGCATATCCGGCTGGATTGATGAGGCAAAGGGCGCAAGGCTCACAATAAAATGCGAAATTCGCAACGAGAAAAATTCCCTTTTGGTTGAGGGCTGGACCGTTCATGCCTGCGTAAGCGCCGCGTCAAAAAAACCGATCCGAATTCCGGTTTTTCTTTCACCTGATTCCGTGAAGGCGTCCCCGTCAGCGCAAACTCAGGTTATTCCACCGTAACGCTCTTTGCCAGATTGCGCGGCTGGTCAATTGAACAACCCCTCTCCCTTGCGGTGTAATACGCGAAAAGCTGGAGAGCTACAACAGTCGGGAGCGGGGTAACAAAATCAGAAGCGCGCGGAATTTCAATAAAGTCGTCGCTGTATTTTTTTGCATCTTTGTCCCCCTCGGTTACAATCGCTATTACGGGGGCTTTTCTCGCCCTGCATTCCTGCAGGTTGCCAATAATCTTATCTTTGCCGGGCAAATCATTCGCCATCACCACAACGGGGACGTTCTCGTCTAAAAGAGCTATAGGTCCGTGTTTGAGTTCAGCGGCATGATACCCCTCGGCGTGTATGTAACTTATCTCCTTAAGCTTGAGCGCGCCCTCAAGAGCGACAGGATAGAGATACCCTCTTCCTATGAAAAAGAAGTCTCTCGCCCGCGCATATTTTCTGGCGATCTTCTCGATTTTTTGGGCGCCGTCTATCACGTTTTTAACAAGCCCGGAGGCCTTTTCTATTTCAGATATCAGCGCAAATCCGGATTGCCTCGAAAGTCTTGCCGCGCGGCCAAACTTCAACGCCATCAAGAGAAGTATCGCGACCTCGCATGTAAAAGCCTTCGTGGATGCCACGCCGATTTCAGGTCCCGCGTGCAGATATACGCCTCTGCCGGTCTCTCTCGCAATAGTTGACCCGACCACGTTACAAATGGAAGCGACAATAGCTCCTTTCAGTTTTGCCTCCCTTACGGCGGCAAGGGTGTCTGCGGTTTCCCCCGACTGGCTTATCGCCAGCGCTAAAGTCCCTTTTTGGATTATCGGATTCCTGTATCTGAACTCGGCGGCCTGATCAACTTCCACAGGAATATTCGCCAAATCCTCAAAAAAATATTCGCCCAGCATTCCGGCGTGAAGGCTCGTTCCGCAGGCCGCTATTATAATTCTCGATATTCCGGCCACATCCGTTTCAGAAAAATTGAGTCCGTCAAGCTTTGACGTTCCCAGTTCCGTGTCCATACGTCCTCTCAAAGCGTTCGCAATCGCTTCCGGCTGTTCAAATATTTCCTTTATCATAAAATGTTCATGTCCGCCCTTCTCCGCGGCTTTTATGTCCCAGCCAATATGCGCCACCTCTCTGGAGACGGGAATGTTGTCCATATTCCTGATATCTATTCTGTCAGGCCTTACGACGGCTATGTCGTTGTCATTCAGATAAATAACCCTTTTCGTGTAAGGCAAAAGAGGGGATACGTCGCTTGCCACAAACGCTTCATCCTCGCCGACTCCGATTACGATTGGACTGCCCTTTCTGGCCGCGACAATCACGCCGGGGCTATCCCTGGAAATAACCGCTATCCCAAATGTTCCGGTAACCTGCTTTAAAGCCGCGGCAACGGCGTTACACAAATCTCCCATGTAACATTCGGCTATAAGATGCGCAAGCGCCTCGGTATCCGTCTCTGAACTGAACTTCACCCCTTTCGCCTGCAATCTTTCTTTTATAGCCGAGTAGTTGTCTATTATGCCATTGTGAACTAGGGCAAAGTTTTTCTTTTCATCGGTGTGAGGATGGGCGTTGATTTCGGTTGGAGGTCCGTGAGTCGCCCATCTTGTGTGCGCGATCCCTGCAACGGCGTCTTTAACTTTTTCTTTCCAATCGGAACTGACTTTTTCCTGAAGGGCTTTGACCTTCCCCGATGTTTTCAGAATTTCAATTCCGTCAGGACAAGAGACTGCGATTCCGGCGGAATCATAGCCCCTGTATTCGAGCCGCACCAAAGCATCAAGCAATGTCGGGACAATCTCCCTTTTTTTTCCCGTATAGGCAACTATTCCGCACATCTTGACATCTCCTTGCTGCGGCAATACTTGATTACTCTCACCTTCTCCATCGCGATGGCCTTCAACACGATCTGCTCATAGAGAGGTTTTCCATCGCGCTTGTCTGTTTCGCCTATGAATATCCTCAACAAGGTTCCGTCTTCCAGAAGTTTCATCGTTATCCTCGCTTATTTAAAAAATGCGACAAAAGACTTTGATGCGAAGTATCCGCCAAACACAAGTAGAAGGCCGATGACGTTGCTCAAGAGAATATTAGCAACAGCCATTTTTATCTCTCCGTCTCTCAGGAGGTTGAAAGTCTCAAAAACGAAAGTGGAAAAAGTTGTGTAAGCTCCCAGCATTCCTATCAGGAGAAAACTCCGGACGCTATACGACACTGCTAAATCTTCGAAAAGCCCCCACAAAATTCCAATCAACAACGAACCTGTCAGATTCACTGCCAGTGTTCCGACGGGGAAAATTCCAACCGGGATTTTCTGGATAACTCCCGAAACAAAATACCTTAGCAATGTCCCAAGAGCTCCGCCTAACGCTATAATTACAACATTTTTCACCGCCGCAAACCTCAATTTTGTATAGTATATTATGCGGGGCGCGTATTTCAACACCTGGAAAACGCGGTAAAAAAACAAAATAAATAAAAATCTACCATTCCTTTTTTTGAAAACAGCATGCCGCTGATATATTACCGGGAAAAATCTCTTGGATCCGTGACGGATTCGACATAAATTATTTATAACAGGTTGATAATAAAAGAATAAAGAAAGGGTTCAGCGTTCACCGTTCAGGGTTTCCGACTTCGCCAAAGCTTCGTCGGACAAGTCCCC